>NZ_KV810246.1:27550-141934 GCF_001812735.1 Neisseria sp. HMSC069H12 | reverse complement strand
TATGAGTGTCCAAGATTTGGGGGCCAGTTCAAATCTTTCAGACGGCCTTTTTATTCAAAAGAACCAAAATACAATAATCAAATCAAATGCCTTTACAAATAGCGATGCTACACCAGCAGTATTCAATAAAAAATAAAACCTGAGGCTTTTATCCCCCAGGTTTTATTTTCAAGTCTTATGCTTTTTCTTGCTGACGTTTTCTTTCTGCCATCATCTCATGCAATGTTTGCTTGGCAGGTTTCATCGGAACATGGTTATTGGTCCAGCCCAACTGCTTGCTAGGCGTCAATGCACGGAATTTAGAGGCCGTCCAACCGAATGCACGGTAAGCTTTACTGCCGCTGAAAATACCGTTAAACGTACGCCATGCCATTTGTTCGCCAAAAGTATGCGATGCGCCTTGACCACGGATAGGATGTGGAACGGTTTCTGTTGGCGAGCGTTGCGCTTCAACACGCAGACGTTGCATTTGTTCGGTAATCGGAATGCGTACCGGACAAACTTCAACGCAGGCGCCACACATGGTACACGCAGTCGGCAGATCGCGTGTCGCATCCAAGCCCAACAAATGCGGAGAGATAATCTCGCCAATCGGGCCGGGATAAGTCGTACCGTAAGCCGCACCACCGATACGGGTATAAACCGGACAGTGGTTCATACATGCACCGCAACGGATACATTGCAAGGTACGGCGCATTTGATCTTCTGCATAAGCTTGGCTACGGCCGTTATCAAGCAGTACCAAGTGCATTTCTTGAGGGCCGTCCAGCTCTTCGCTACGGCGAGGACCGGTAATCATATTGAAATAAGTGGTAATGTTCTGACCGATGGCAGAACGTGGCAACAGACTGTACAAAGGCGGAACATCCGACAGCTTCGCAACCACTTTCTCAATACCGGTAATGGCAATGTGCACAGGCGGTACAGTGGTACTCAAGCGACCGTTGCCTTCGTTTTCGACCAGACACAAAGTGCCTGTTTCCGCAACGGCAAAGTTTACACCGCTCAAACCGACATCGGCAGTGCTGTAAATATCGCGCAAGGCTTTACGCGCAAATCCGGTCAACTGGTCTACATCGTCTGTTAATGGAGTGCCAAGATTTTGATGGAAAAGCTCGCTAACCTGCTCTTTGGTCTTGTGAATGGCAGGCATCACGATATGGGTTGGTTTCTCGCCGGCCATTTGAACGATAAACTCGCCCAAGTCGCTCTCAACCGCTTTAATGCCTTGATCTTGCAGATAATGGTTCAGCTCAATCTCTTCGCTGACCATAGATTTACCTTTCACCATCAGCTTACCGTTTTTATCGGTAATGATGTTGTGAATGATTTGGCAGGCTTCGGCAGGGGTTTCCGCCCAGTGGACTTTAACGCCTAACTTGGTCAGGTTTTCTTCCAATTGTTCCAACAATGCAGGCAATTTGGACAACGAACGTTGACGGACATGCTCACACAAGTCACGCAGGCTTTGCAGCTCTTCTTCATCAGTCAAAACGGCTTTGCGCTTGGTCATCAGCATATCCATCGCCGTGCGTAAGCTTTTACGCAGAGGCTTGTTTTGCAAAGAAATCGCAGCGTTTTGCTTGAATGTTTCCGGCTTCATATGGAATTTAATGGTTTGAGAACTCATGCTTTTTCCTCCAAATCGGCAGGGGAAATATGATCAGGCAGAACGGCCAAAACTACCAAATCGCGCGGACCGTGTGCACCATAGGCCAAAGTTAATTGAATATCGGCAGTCTTAGACGGACCGGAAATCAAAATAACGTTGGTAGGCATGCCTTTTTCTACCAGTTTTTCGCCTTCAACAGCATTATGGAATTCGTTGTACATTTTGCTGGTGTCAAACAGGCAGAAATGCACAGGCGGAACCAAACTCAGGCTGCGCGGCTCAACAGGGCTGGACTCCAGCATAATCGTACCGGTACGGGCAATACCGCATTTAGAGCCGCTAAAACCAGCCTCAATATCGGTAAAGAATTCGTTTTTCCAATCGTCGATTTTTCGCTCAAAACCACGCGATTCAATATTAGTATCGGCCAAAGCTGCACGGGCCAGCTGACCATGTTCTGTTTCCAATGGGAGCAGAATGTTTTTCAAGCCTTTGCCTTCGGCTGCTTGGCGGAAGACTTGCGGCCAGTTGGTTTTAGTAACCCAATAGATTTCCGTTTTGACGGCACGCATGGCAGCCGCCCAATGTTTCAAGCGTTCGACATCGTTTGCCCAAGAAACACCCATTTCACGGTAATAATCGAAAACCGGCGGCTCTTCCATCGGCAAGGCATCGGCTTTTTTCAATTTCGCTAAAATATTTTCGCGCGCGCTCATGCTTTACCTCCGGTACGTTCCAACAGGAAAGATGCAATATGTTTCGGACGTGGCATATTGGGTTCGTCTTTGGCAATTTTGCCTCCGATATTCATCATACAGCCGCAATCCGCGCTGATGATTTCAGTTGCACCTGTTTCTTTTAAGGCTGCAACTTTGTCGGTTACCATCGCGCCGGAAATATCGGCTTGTTTCACAGAGAATGTACCGCCAAAACCGCAGCACTCGCTTTCATGGTCGTGAACGATACGTTCAACATTTTCCATGCCGTCAATCAGCTGCCAGCCTGACAAATGGACATTCATCTCACGACGTGCCGCGCAGGAAGTATGAACGGCCACTTTAACCGGCTCGCCTTTATCTTCAGGTTTGTAACCAATCGCCAGCAGGAAGTGGGTAAATTCAATGATACGGTTGGCACAATCAATCGCTTTTTGCTCGTACTCGGTGCCTTTGAACAAAATCGGCCAGTGGTGTTTCATCATGCCGCCGCAAGAACCGGAAGGCACGACAATCGGCCAATTTTCAGGGAATAAATCCAGTTGCGCTTTGGCAACATCAAAAGCTTCTTTAGGATGACCTGACGAATAGGCAGGTTGGCCGCAGCAGCTTTGCTCCATAGGATAATGGATACGGATACCCTGCTGTTCGATTAAAGTGATGGCATCCATACCTGCCTCTGGCATGAAAAGGTCAAGAACGCAAGTACCGAAGAAATAAGCATCGGTTGGCTTGCTGTCGAATACGGTGATTTGTGGTGGTTTGATTGCGCTCATTTTTTTGGAACGGGACAACCCGTTTTCTTGTGTAAAAATAAGATGGGTACTTTAAGTAATTGCTTGTAATGGGTCAAGTCTAATTTTAAAAAATAATATTAAAAAAGCATGACAAACCAGACAAACACCTTTCCTTTATTAACTTGATAATCTACATAATAACCAATATCAACAACTGAATTTAAGGATTCATTTTTTAATAAATAAAAATCGTACATCCCCTCTCTCTCAAATCAGAATAACTGCCTTTTTATAGAATCTTGATTTACATCAGAAGTCATGAACTTAATCTCTATGACACGTTTTTAAACAAAATAAGCAACCCGTTATGCTGCACATATGTTTCAGACGGCCATACTTAGCATAAAAAGATGTCTAATATAATAAAAATAAAAGTTTTTTTCACAAGACTCAGGCCGTCTGAAAGATAAGTTCGTCAAAAGGCCGCTTTCCATATGCTCAATCCTACTTTTAATCAAAATCAAACACTTGAAAAATCATCGTTCCCAACCTTGAAAACCCTATACACACTCAAGCACTTCCAGTATTACTGTGACAGTTTCTTGACGCATAATTACAGTCTTAGCCGCCCACAATCGGCATGGATTTGCAAAAGAATTGAAACCAAGCTTCAAAACAATTTCACCTTAACTTCGGAGTAGGCATTATGTTGACCCAGACTCAACAGGTTGATTTGACCTTGCATCACCTTAAAGAACGCACCCTATCGATTTATACCCCCGAACAGCGTGCAAGTATCGAGACATCTGAAGACTGGAAACAGTTTGACAGACGACTTGAGGAACGCTTCCCCAAACTGATGCATGAGCTGGACAATGTTTACAACAACGAAGCCGTCCTCCCCATGCTGGAGCAACTGATTGCCCAAGCATGGCAAAGCTATTCACAACGCAACTCATCCTTAAAAGATATTGATTGCGCGCGAAAACGATCCTGACTGGATTTTGTCCAACAAACAGGTTGGCGGCGTATACTATGTCGATTTGTTCGCTGGCGATCTGCAAGGCTTAAAAGCCAAAATCCCTTATTTCCAAGAATTGGGGCTGACCTATCTGCACCTGATACCCCTGTTTAAATGCCCTGAAGGCAAAAGCGACGGCGGCTATGCAGTCAGCAGCTACCGCGACGTCAATCCGGCTTTGGGTACGATAGACGATTTGCGCGATGTCATTGCTGCGCTGCACGAAGCGGGTATTTCCGCCGTCGTCGATTTCATCTTCAACCACACGTCCAACGAACACGAATGGGCGAAAGGCTGCGCCGCCGGCAATCCGCTTTTCGACAATTTCTACTATATCTTCCCTGACCGCTGGATGCCCGACCAATACGACCGCACCCTGCGCGAAATCTTCCCCGACCAGCATCCGGGCGGATTCTCCCAATTAGAAGACGGACGCTGGGTATGGACGACGTTCAATTCCTTCCAATGGGATTTGAATTACAGCAATCCTTGGGTATTCTGCGCCATGGCGGGCGAAATGATGTTCCTCGCCAATTTAGGCGTTGACATCCTGCGCATGGACGCCGTCGCCTTTATTTGGAAACAAATGGGCACAAGCTGCGAAAACCTGCCGCAAGCCCATGCCTTAATCCGCGCGTTCAACGCCGTCATGCGCATCGCCGCACCTGCCGTGTTCTTCAAATCCGAAGCCATCGTCCACCCTGACCAAGTCGTCCAATACATCGGACAAGACGAATGCCAAATCGGCTACAACCCACTGCAAATGGCATTATTGTGGAACACCCTCGCCACCCGCGAAGTCAACCTGCTCCACCAAGCCCTTTCCTACCGCCACAACCTGCCCAACCATACCGCATGGGTCAACTACGTCCGCAGCCATGACGACATCGGCTGGACGTTCGCCGACGAAGACGCATCGCAATTCGGCATCCACGGCTACGACCACCGCCAATTCCTCAACCGTTTCTTCGTCAACCATTTCGACGGCAGCTTCGCGCGCGGCGTCCCTTTCCAATACAACCCCAACACCGGCGACTGCCGCGTCAGCGGCACTGCCGCCGCCCTCGCCGGTCTGGCGCAACACGACCCACACGCCGTTGACCGCATCAAACTCTTGTACAGCATCGCCCTGAGTACCGGCGGTCTGCCGCTGATTTATCTCGGCGACGAAGTCGGCACGCTCAACGACGACTGGTCAAGCGACAGCAATAAGAGCGACGACAGCCGCTGGGCGCACCGTCCGCGTTACAACGCCGAGTTGTACGAACAACGCCACGACGCATCCACCGCAGCCGGACAAATCTATCAAGGTCTGCGCCACATGATAGACATCCGCCAAAACAACCCGCGTTTGAACGGCGGCCGTCTGGTTACTTTCAACACCAACAACAAACACATCATCGGCTACATCCGCAACAACGCGCTTTTGGCGTTCGGCAACTTCAGCGAGCACGCGCAAACCATCAGCGCGCACACCCTGCAAGCCATGCCGTTTAAAGCGCAGGATTTGATCAGCGGCCAAACCGTTTCTCTGAATCAGGACTTGGTACTGCAACCCTATCAAGTCATGTGGCTTGAAATTGCATAAGCTGAATTTTTTATACATCATTCAAGGCTGTCTGAACAAATCAGCGTTCAGACGGCCTTTTAAGGCATAAGATGTATTTTGTATTTTGGGCAGTTTCGCTTAGAATGCACGCTTTAATACCAAATGACACACTTAAAGTCAGGAGTAAAAATCCATGTTGAAAAAATTCGTACTTGGCACCATCGCTGCAGTAGTTTTGGCTGCTTGCGGCGGAGAAGGCAGCAACTCAGCTTCTTCTGCTCCGGCACAATCCGGTGCGGCCTCCGGTTCACTGATTGAGCGTATCAACAACAAAGGTACCATCACTGTCGGTACGGAAGGTACTTACGCACCATTCACCTACCACGATAAAGACGGCAAATTGACCGGCTACGATGTCGAAGTAACCCGCGCAGTTGCCGACAAACTGGGCATCAAAGTTGAATTTAAAGAAACTCAATGGGATTCCATGATGGCAGGTTTGAGAGCCGGCCGTTTTGACGTAGTCGCCAACCAAGTCGGCCTGACCAGCCCTGAGCGTCAAGCGACTTTTGACAAATCCGAGCCTTACAGCTGGAGCGGTGCCGTATTGGTTGCCCGTAAAGACAGCAACATCAAATCCATCGACGACATCAAAGGCGTAAAAACCGCACAATCCCTGACCAGCAACTATGGCGAAAAAGCCAAAGCTGCGGGCGCAGAACTCGTACCGGTAGACGGTTTGGCGCAATCTCTGACCCTGATTGAACAAAAACGTGCCGATGCAACCCTGAACGACGAATTGGCGGTATTGGACTACCTGAAGAAAAACCCAAATGCCGGCGTACAAATCGTTTGGTCTGCCCCTGCTGACGAAAAAGTCGGTTCCGGCCTGATTGTCAATAAAGGCAATGACGAAGTCGTGGCCAAATTCAGCACGGCAATCAACGAGCTGAAAGCCGACGGCACACTGAAAAAACTAGGCGAACAATTCTTCGGAAAAGACATCAGTGTTAAATAATTTCCTTGCCTCTCTGCCGTTTATGACGGAAACACGCGCTGATATGCTCATCAGCGCGTTTTGGCCTATGGTCAAAGCCGGCTTCGCAGTATCTTTGCCTTTGGCGATCGCTTCTTTCGTTATCGGCATGATTATTGCCGTAGCCGTTGCTTTGGTGCGAATCATGCCCTCCGACAGCATTTTCCAAAAATGCTTGCTGAAGCTGGTTGAATTTTATATTTCCGTCATTCGCGGTACGCCGCTATTGGTGCAGTTGGTCATCGTATTCTACGGTTTGCCTTCCGTCGGCATCTATATCGATCCGATTCCTGCCGCCATCATCGGCTTTTCGCTCAATGTCGGCGCATACGCTTCCGAAACCATACGCGCGGCAATTTTGTCCGTACCTAAAGGACAATGGGAAGCAGGTTTCTCCATCGGTATGACCTATATGCAGACTTTCCGCCGCATTGTCGCGCCACAGGCATTCCGCGTTGCCGTACCACCTTTAAGCAACGAATTTATCGGCTTGTTCAAAAACACCTCGCTTGCCGCCGTGGTAACGGTAACGGAGCTTTTCCGTGTCGCTCAAGAGACAGCAAACCGTACTTATGACTTCTTGCCGGTTTATATCGAAGCCGCATTGGTCTATTGGTGTTTCTGCAAAGTGCTGTTTTTGATTCAGGCGCGTTTGGAAAAACGTTTCGACCGCTATGTCGCCAAATAAGGAGTTGTCATGATTAAAATCCGCAATATCCATAAGACCTTTGGCGAAAATACCATTTTGCGCGGCATCGATTTGGATGTCGGCAAAGGACAAGTGATTGTTATCTTAGGTCCTTCCGGCTCAGGCAAAACCACGTTTTTACGCTGTTTAAACGCTTTAGAAATGCCTGAACAAGGTCAGATCGAGTTTAACAATGCGCAGCCGTTAAGCATCGATTTTTCCAAAAAACCAAGCAAACACGATATTTTGGCACTGCGCCGCAAATCCGGCATGGTGTTCCAACAATACAACCTCTTTCCGCACAAAACTGCGTTGGAAAACGTCATGGAAGGGCCGGTTGCCGTACAAGGCAAGCCTGTCGCCAAAGCGCGTGAAGAGGCTGTCAAATTGCTTGAAAAAGTCGGTTTGGGCGATAAGATTGACCTCTACCCCTACCAACTCTCCGGCGGTCAACAGCAGCGTGTCGGCATTGCCCGCGCGTTGGCAATTCAGCCTGAATTAATGCTGTTTGACGAACCGACTTCCGCGCTTGACCCTGAATTGGTGCAAGATGTTTTGGATACCATGAAGGAATTGGCGCAAGAAGGCTGGACCATGGTTGTCGTTACGCATGAAATCAAATTCGCCTTAGAAGTGGCAACCACCGTTGTCGTGATGGACGGCGGAGTTATTGTCGAACAAGGCAGCCCGCAAGATTTGTTCAATCATCCCAAACATGAGCGGACACAAAAATTCCTGCGTCAAATCCGTGCAGACAATACCGATCTTCAAATTTAATTGAAACAACAGACAATTTGAAAGCCTTTCCGACTGTCATTTCATAAAGGCCGTCTGAATAAGTGAAATAGAAATCGTTGATTTCGTTTTCATACTTGTTCAGACGGCCTTTTATATGTCTTTTCAGGTAAAATAACGCCTTTTGTTTTCCCCCTTGCCTGCCATCATGATAGAAATTAAAAAACTCACCCTGCAACGCGGTTTGAAAGTCCTGCTTGATAAAGCCGATGCCGTAATCAACCCCGGCCAACGCGTTGGTTTAATCGGCAAAAACGGTACGGGGAAATCCAGTCTGTTTGCGCTGATAAAAGGTGAAATCACTCAAGATGGCGGCGAAATCCTTATTCCCAAAACATGGCGTCTGGCTTCCGTCTCTCAAGAAACGCCTGATTTAGATATTTCCGCTTTAGACTACGTTTTGCAAGGCGATGCCGAATTACAGGCTTTTCAAACGGCCTTAGCCCAAGCAGAAGCGCAAAACGACGGTATGAAGCAAGCCGAATATCACGCCAAACTTGAAGAAATCGATGCCTATACCGCTCCGGCACGCGCCGCCAAACTGCTTAACGGCTTGGGTTTTGCACAAGAAGAACATACCCGCCCCGTCAAATCTTTTTCCGGCGGCTGGCGTATGCGCCTCAACCTTGCCCAAGCACTGATTTGTCGTGCCGATTTGCTGCTTTTGGACGAACCGACCAACCACTTGGATTTAGAAACCGTATTGTGGCTGGAAAACCACCTTGCCTCTTTACCTTGCACGCAAATCATCATTTCCCACGACCGTGATTTCCTCAATGCGGCCACCACCCAAACCATCGAATTGTCCCAGCAAAAGCTCACGCAATACGGCGGCAATTACGATTTCTACCAAGCCGAACGCGCCCAACGTCTGGCGCAACAACAAGCCGCTTACGTCAAACAACAGGCACAAATCAAACATCTGCAATCCTTTATCGACCGTTTCAAAGCCAAAGCCACAAAGGCCGTACAAGCTCAAAGTCGCATGAAGGCATTAGCCAAGCTCGAGCGCATAGCCCCGGCGCATTTGGATAGCGAGTTTTCCTTTGAGTTTGCCAATCCAACCCACCTGCCCAATCCATTGTTGAAACTTGACCATGCCGACTTGGGTTATGGCGACAATACCGTTTTGCACAACATTACCCTGTCTTTGGAAAGCGGCGCACGTTACGGCCTGCTGGGCGTTAACGGCAGCGGTAAATCCACATTTATCAAAGCATTGGCAGGAAAAATCGATTTACTTTCCGGCAGCATCGTCCGCTCCGAAAAGCTCAATATCGGCTATTTTGCCCAACACCAACTGGATACCTTACGCGCCGACCAAAGTCCGGTTTGGCATATCCAGCAGCTTTCGCCCGAAGTCCGCGAACAGGAAATCCGCAACTTTTTAGGCGGTTTCAACTTTGTCGGCGATATGGCGGTTCAAAAGACCGAGCCGTTCTCCGGTGGGGAAAAAGCGCGGCTCGCCCTTGCCATGATTATCTGGCAAAAACCTAATCTGCTACTGCTTGACGAACCGACCAACCACCTAGACTTGGATATGCGCCACGCCCTGACACTTGCCCTGCAAAGTTTCCAAGGTGCATTGATTGTCGTTTCGCACGACCGCAGCCTGCTTGAAGCGACTACCGACAGCTTCCTATTGATTGATAAAGGCCATCTGAACAACTTCGACGGCGATTTGAACGACTACCGTCAATGGCGGTTGGCACAAGAAAACGCCGCAGCAGCCCCCGCCGCTTCTGCACAAAGCCAAAGCCGTAAGGATACAAAGCGCATAGAAGCACAAATCCGTCAGGAAAAAGCCAAACGCAGCAAACCGATTCAGCAGAAAATCGACAAAGCCGAAAAAGAAATCGCGCGTTTGACTGATATTCAGACGGCCTGTGAAGCATTTTTGGCACAAGAATCTGCTTATTCAGAAGAAAATAAACCCAAATTGCAAGAGACACTCGCACAATTAACAGAAACTAAAGTAAAATTAACGCAACTGGAAGAAAACTGGCTGCAATGGCAGGAAGAGCTTGAGCAAATCCAAGTTGATGTCGAAGCCGAGTTTTCCCAATAAAAATAGAGCCGTCAGGCCGTCTGAAATAAAACACAATACGGAAAAACATGACTTCAACCATCAAACAAGCCGGATACTTCTTTGTATCCTCTTTCGTCTTGGGCACTTCTCTTCACGCTGCCGCCGCAGTTTATTCCTGCGGCAACGGCAGCTATACTTCCGAACCCAAATCCTCCTGTGCACAGGCCGAATTGCCTAAAATCAGCGGCCATCAAGGCAGCGGTTACCACCTCAACATCCGCAGCCTCAACGCCTCTAATGAACGCGCAATTGCAAAGCCTAAGAAAAAGGCACGCGTGGAAAAATCCGATAAACAAGAGAAAAAAGCCGACAAACCGAGCAAAAACAAAAACAGTTCAAAAGCTAAAAAACAGCAGCCCATGCCATCTGAACAAGAATAAAATGCTCAACTGCAACGAATCAGCCCTACCTGAATCATGAAAAAATATCTGCTTACCCTATCCCTGCTGCCGCTTGCCGTTTTCAACAGCCAAGCACACGCCGCAAAAATCTACACCTGTGAAATCAACGGCTCAATTGTCTATACCTCGCGCCCAAGCGGAAACTGCCAAACTGTCAACGACTTACCGATTGTCGGCAAATACAGCAGCAGCCGATACGATGCCCCGGTTAGCGATGCGCCTACACTCGACGCGCCGACATCACAAACGGCTCCGGCAAAAAGCAAAAACACAGCGGCAAAATCCAACCACAAAGCAACACCCAAACCTGCCCCTGTCCACACTGCTTCTGAAACGGCTCCTCCTCCGGTTCCAAAATCCTCCGGTGTCAACAGTCGCCGCTCTATTTTGGAAACCGAGTTATCCAATGAACGCGCGGCTTTGGCCGATGCCAAAAAGCAACTGAGCCAAGCACGGACAGCCAAAGGCGGCAGCGTCAATCAACAGGCCATCAGTACGCTGCAAGGCGCTGTTTTGGATAGGGAAAAAAACATTCAAGCCCTCCAGCGCGAACTGGGCAGAATGTAAGTCCAAATCAATCAAAACATCAGGCCGTCTGAACAGGTGGAAACGAAATCCAATATTTTCGTCACGCCAAACAGACGGCCTGCATCCTATAATGATTACTCCCGTTTCAATTTCTTGTGCCTAGTAAATACGGTATAATTTGCCCTTTACGCACATTACCCCCGGTCTTTTCAGACGGCCTTTATCTCATGACTGCAAAATCTTCTAAAACCCAAACAAAAAAACACGTCTCTACCAAACCGGCAGCCAAACCGACTACACGCAAATCCACTAAAGCACAAACTCAAGCCGACAATAAAGTCTCCCAACGCCTGAAAGCCGCCAAAGAGCTGCAAAAAAATGAAGAAAAAAAAGCGCGTCCCGAGCATGTCGTTAACTTGATTAATGATGCTTTATGGCTGTTTGGCTTGGTTATCACCATTTATCTGGCCATTTCTCTGGCCAGCTTCAGCATGGACGACCCTGCATGGTCGCGCAGCGTTCCCAAAAGCAATGATGTCGCCAACCTCGGCGGCCTCTTTGGTTCCTATCTTTCCGATGTCGGATATTATTTGTTCGGCTTATCGTTTTGGTGGTGGATAGCCGCCTCCTGCGTCTTCCTCTACAAAAATTTCCGCCCCATGAAAAAGCAGGAAAACCACAAGCCCTACAATCACGGCGTAGCCGCTTTGGCATTGTTTCTCCTGCTGGTGTGCAGCCCGATTATCGAACATTTCCTGTTTGACAATGCATTGAGCGAATCCCTTCCCGTCGGTGCGGGCGGCTTAGTCGGCTTGTTGGCCGGTTCAGGCTTGGCTTGGCTGTTGGGCAAATCGGGCAGTCTGTTAATTATGCTCGTAATGTTGCTTTTATCCATTTCCCTGCTGGCTCAGGTGTCATGGTTGGAAGTCATGGCCAAATCCGGCAGCCATATGGGCGGTCTGTTTGGCAATTTGATGAAAAAACTGTCTCAATTCCAAAATAAAAAAGAAGATATCCGCACCGAAGCTTTGGAAACTCAAAATACGCGCCGCATGGTTAAAGAGGCCAAAACCATTACCGCCACTCCGGTTGCTCCGTTGGCAGGCAGCAGCAGCAACCGTAAAACCGTTGCCGTATCCGTTGCGCCGCCTCCTAAAATCCAAACTTCCCTGTTTGACGATACTGAACCTAAAAACAACGGCGAATACCACAAACCCAACATAAACCTATTGCGTATGCCGTCTGAAGAACCGGTCGCCGTCAATCCGGATGAATTGCAACAAACCGCAGAATTGATCGAAGCCAAGCTGGCTGAATTTGGTATCGGCGTACAGGTTGTTTCCGCCACTTCTGGCCCCGTGATTACCCGCTACGAAATCGAACCGGCACAAGGTGTCAAAGGCAGTCAAATTGTCGCCCTGTCCAAAGATTTGGCGCGCTCAATGTCTCTGCAAGCTGTACGCATCGTAGAAACCATTGCCGGTAAAAACACCATGGGCATTGAATTGCCCAATGAGAAACGCCAAGACGTGATGTTGAGCGAAATCCTCTCTTCACCCGTATTTACCGACGCCAAGTCCAAACTGACTGTTGCCTTGGGTAAAGATATTGCGGGTACGCCCGTTGTCGGCGACTTGGCAAAAATGCCGCATCTTTTGGTCGCAGGTATGACCGGCTCAGGTAAATCCGTCGGTGTGAACGGCATGATTATGTCCATGCTCTTCAAAGCCACGCCCGACGAGGTTCGCTTCATTATGATTGACCCGAAAATGCTGGAATTAAGCATTTACGACGGCATTCCGCACCTGCTCTGTCCGGTTGTGACCGATATGCGTGAGGCTGGACAAGCGTTGAACTGGTGTGTTGCCGAAATGGAAAAACGCTACCGCCTGCTCTCTCACGCCGGCGTGCGTAATTTGGACGGCTTCAACCAAAAAGTCGAACAAGCCAAAGCAGCAGGCAAACCATTACTCAATCCGTTCAGCTTAAATCCTGACGATCCTGAGCCTCTGGAAAAACTTCCGTTGATTGTGGTTGTTATCGATGAGTTGGCAGACTTGATGATGACCGAACGCAAATCCGTTGAGCAGCAAATCGCACGCCTTGCCCAAAAAGCACGTGCGGCAGGCATTCACATGATTGTCGCCACCCAACGCCCGAGTGTCGACGTGGTTACCGGCCTGATTAAAGCCAACATTCCTACCCGCATGGCCTTTACCGTACAAAGTAAAATCGACAGCCGCACCATTCTTGACCAAATGGGTGCAGATGAATTGCTCAAATACGGCGACTCGTTATTCCTGCAACCGGGCAACGCAGAACCGACACGCCTGCAGGGTGCATTTGTTTCTGATGATGAAGTACATCAAGTCGTCAATTTCGTCAAAGAACAGGCTCCAACCAATTATGTTGAAGGCCTGCTCAGTGGCGAAGCGGCCATCGAAACCACCAATATTGTCAATCCGAACGCAAACAGCGATGAGCTATTCGATCAAGCCGTTGCCTTCGTATTGGAGAGCCGCAAGACTTCCATTTCTGCCCTGCAACGCCAATTGCGCATCGGCTACAACCGTGCCGCCAATTTGATAGATGCGCTTGAAAATGCCGGTGTCCTCTCTCCGGCAGACATCAACGGTAGCCGACGGATTCTGGCACAAAAAGACCAGCTGTAAAAAACAACAATATCGAAACGAAAAGGCCGTCCGAAAAGAATTTCCCACTTTTCAGACGGCCTTTTTATGTTATTCGTGAAACATTGTGTTATACTAAGCAGCTAAATTTTGACCTTATGCACGCTTCCGAAATTCTTCGGAATACTGAGCAGAAGGATAACCGTTTAAACACAACAAATTTAAGGGCTTACGATGAGCGTAACTGTTGAAACTTTAGAAAATCTGGAACGCAAAGTAGTATTGTCTCTGCCTTGGTCCGAAATCAACGCAGAAACTGAGAAAAAACTGAAACAAACCCAACGCCGTGCAAAAATTGACGGCTTCCGTCCGGGTAAAGCACCGTTCAAAATGATTGCCCAAATGTACGGTGCAAGCGCACAAAACGACGTTATCAACGAATTGGTACAACGCGAATTCTACGAAGTTGCCGTTGCCCAAGAATTGAAAGTTGCCGGTTACCCACGCTTTGAAGCCGTTGAAGAACAAGACAATCAAGAGTCTTTCAAAGTTGCCGCTATTTTTGAAGTTTTCCCTGAAGTAACTATTGGCGACCTGTCTGCCCAAGAAGTAGAAAAAGTTACTGCGATTGTTGGCGATGCCGAAGTTGACCAAACTGTAGAAATCCTGCGTAAACAACGCACCCGCTTCAACCATGTTGATCGCAAAGCCCAAAACGGCGACCGCGTCATCATCGACTTTGAAGGCAAAATCGACGGCGAACCTTTCGCTGGCGGTGCGTCTAAAAACTACGCTTTCGTATTGGGTGCAGGTCAAATGCTGCCTGAATTCGAAGCCGGTGTTGTCGGCATGAAAGCCGGCGAAAGCAAAGATGTTACCGTAAACTTCCCTGAAGACTACCACGGTAAAGATGTTGCCGGTAAATCTGCCGTATTCACCATCACTCTGAACAACGTTTCTGAAGCTACTTTGCCTGAAGTTGACGCAGACTTCGCTAAAGCTTTGGGTATTGAAGACGGCGACGTTGCCAAAATGCGTGAAGAAGTGAAGAAAAACGTTAGCCGCGAAGTTGAGCGCCGCATCGGTGAACAAACTAAAGAATCTGTAATGAACGCCCTGCTCAAAGCAGCCGATTTGCAAGTTCCTGTTACTTTGGTCAACGAAGAAGCCGCCCGCTTGGCAAACGAAATGAAACAAAACTTCGTTAACCAAGGTATGGCTGACGCTGCCAACTTGGATCTGCCTTTGGATATGTTCAAAGAACAAGCAGAACGCCGCGTTTCTTTAGGCCTGATTTTGGCTAAATTGGTTGAAGAAAACAAACTGGAACCGACTGAAGACCAAATCAAAGCCGTTGTTGCCAACTTTGCTGAAAGCTACGAAGATCCTCAAGAAGTTATCGACTGGTACTACGCAGAGCCTTCCCGCCTGCAAGGCCCGACTTCTTTGGCAGTAGAAAGCAACGTTGTTGATTTCGTTCTGAGCAAAGCTAAAGTAACTGAAAAAGCGCTGTCTTTTGACGAAGTAATGGGCGCACAAGCTTAATTGCTCTAAGGCCGTCTGAAACAGACAATCAAAAGCACCGAAGCGCTTTAAATGCTTTGGTGCTTTTCCATCATTAACAGGAGACAAAAATGTCCTTCGATCTCAATAATTACCTTGTCCCTACCGTTATCGAACAAAGTGGTCGCGGCGAGCGCGCATTCGACATCTACTCACGCCTTTTGAAAGAGCGCATCGTTTTCTTGGTCGGCCCGGTGACGGACGAATCTGCCAACTTGGTTGTTGCGCAATTGCTGTTCTTGGAAAGTGAAAACCCTGATAAAGATATCTTCTTCTATATCAACTCTCCGGGCGGTTCGGTTACTGCAGGTATGTCGATTTACGACACCATGAACTTCATCAAGCCTCATGTTTCTACCTTATGCTTGGGCCAAGCGGCAAGTATGGGCGCATTCCTGTTGTCCGCAGGTGAAAAAGGCAAACGCTTTGCCCTGCCAAACAGCCGTATCATGATTCACCAACCGCTCATCAGCGGCGGTTTGGCCGGTCAGGCTTCCGATATTGAAATTCACGCTAAAGAGCTGTTGAAAATCAAAGAGAAACTGAATCGCTTACTCGCCAAACATTGTGACCGCGATTTGGCCGACTTGGAGCGCGATACCGACCGCGACAATTATATGTCTGCCGATGAAGCTAAAGAATATGGTTTGATTGACCAAGTTTTGGAAAACCGCGCCTCTCTGCAAGCCTAATCTTTATCGGTTTTAAATTAAAAGGCCGTCTGAAAAGTATATATTCGGACGGCCTTTCTTCAATCTTACTTCGTGTTATCTTTGTTATTCACTTGAACCGGATACAACAAAATCAAAGGATTGGCTTTCACTTGACTCCAGAAGCTCTTCAGCAGATTACGCATACTGCCCAAACGCGTGCCGCGAGAACGAAGCGCAACAGTCAAAGCCAAAGAAAAGCTGACCACCAGATTCACCATGCCGATTGCCAATACACTTGCCAAGCCAAGAATAAAAGTGAATATATCTGTATGACCGCTAATCGCGGCATAACCCAAATTTGCCGAAGAGAACGCCACATGGCGAATATCCAGCGGCAAGCCGAAAAGATGGCCAAAATAGCCGGTCATACCCAAAAGCATACCGAAAATAAAATTGCCCATAAGCGATCCGTAATGCTTATGAATATAAGCGGCCAAATGGCGGCGCGGCTGTGGACGCATGATTTTTCGTAAAAACGGATTAAATGGCAGACGCTGACGCAGGTTCAGATAATCGGAACGGTTGTCAAAGAAGCCGGCAATAATCCCCGAGCAAAACAACCATACACCGGCAATAGCGGCATACCATAAAGTCGGCTGGGTAAAAATCTCAATAGATTTAAGCTGGTAGGCTGTAACCGCTTCGTTCAACAAGGGCTGGCCATGCGTGTAGGCATAACCCCAAGCAATCCCCGCCGCCAACAATACGGCAATCGATACATTGCCAAACACGGCAACACTTTGCGAACGGCACACATCAATCAGCAGTTTTGCCAACTTGTTGTCCACCGCTTTGCTGCCTTCAATTGAGTCCACCTGCTCGGCAAAGCTCGCCGCCGTCATGGCAGGCTGCTTGGTCGCAACAGTGCAATGCAGCATATGAATCAGCATAAAGCCTAAACCGTAGTTAAGCCCGGCAAGGAATGAAGTAGTAAACTCGCCGAATCCTAAAGACGCAATATGGATTTTATTCAATGCCATCAAAGCAATAATCACGCCGCCTCCTGCTGCGGAATAAAACATTTTGAAATATTCGCTACGGTTGCGCGTAATGTAATGCTCACCATGATGGCTTTTGTTTTCCGTAATACTGCGCGCCAGCATTCGGATACTGCTTTTACGCAAGTGGCTGGTGCTGTATTGCTCTACCGCCGCATAAATCATCGCATTCATCAGATTAATGGTTAAGCGGGTACGGCTGCCGGTTTCGATTTGAATATTGGTCAACAGTTTCAGACGGTCTATGGTTTGTTGCAGGCGCTCCAACAAGTGCGCAACTTTCACTGACGAGCCAGACCCTGCCCCAGTCCCTCTACGACGCAGATACTCAATTTGCTTGTCGCACTGGTCAAACATGACCTCCAAGTGCGCCGTATCGTAAGTTTCTTCGCTATGGCGATAGTGTTCAACCAATTTTGCAATTTCACGTTGCAAAGCAACAAATGCCGAATCCGCCTCCAACAAACGGGGGGCGATCCGTATTAAATCCGGCTCAATCGCTTCGGAAGCAATCCAAATAGACAGCATTTCCACTGCACGCAAACGGGCATCTGCCAACTGTCGGCTGGCCGTCTGAAGCAAAGCAGGATCCGCTTTACCCTGCAGCAATTCATACATGCTCAACCATTGACGCAAACTCAAAGTCTGCAACCATTTATCATCGTTTTTCGAATGAAAAAGATATAAAAATACTTCGCGCAGATTGGAAAAATCTTTATAAGACGGGCTGAAACGTTCGTAAATCCGTATGCCCATTTCCCGAGTAAAACTATGGCGCGAGAAAATACCCAGCTTAATCAGCGCAGGATAGATGTGAACCTTGGACAACCATGCATAGAAGCGCAGGCTGAATTGACGGCATAAAGCATCGTCTTGTTTTAAAGTAGATAAAATCAAATCGAAACGCTCGGAAGCCTGTTTTTTACCTCCTCGGCGCAAAAATTTGATTAATGCATTGAGAATAAGAACAAAGTCGGTATCATTTAAGCGCTCCGACAAAACAATGTGAAGATTTTGATTAGTCAGTTTTTGCATTGTAGTATTATTACACAAAATGAGATATTTAGCAAGAACCTCGGCAAACAGGTCGGATTATATCGCATTCTTTATCAACCGATGGCACAAGATTTTCGATTAATATTCTCTAAAATTCAATGAATAATCAAATTACATAACAAATATATGATGTGAATCAATAACTAGGAAAGGCCGTCTGAATTCTTTCAGACGGCCTTTTACAACAGCATACTACATTGTTTTAACCTTATGCAAACAAGAGCTTACCACCCTCTTCTTTAACATGGATTGTGCTATCCGGTGCATATTTACCTTCAAGCAATGCTTTTGCCAGCGGGTTTTCGATTTCTGACTGAATGGCGCGTTTGAGCGGACGGGCACCATACACAGGATCAAAACCGGCTTTAGCAATCAGATCCAAGGCAGCATCATCGACTTTCAGATGCAGATGTTGTGCTTCCAAACGTTTTTCCAAACCTTTAAGCTGGATTTTCGCAATGCTGCGGATATTGGCCTGATCCAAACCGTGGAACACGACTACTTCGTCAATACGGTTGATCATTTCAGGACGGAAATGTTCTTTCACATCCTCCATCACAACTTCTTTTACCGCTTCGTAGTCCTGAGTACACATTTGTTGGATATGTTGGCTACCAATATTGGAAGTCATCACGATAACGGTATTTTTGAAGTCCACGGTTCGACCTTGTCCATCGGTCAAACGGCCGTCATCCAATACTTGCAGCAAGATGTTGAATACATCCGGATGGGCTTTTTCCACTTCATCCAAAAGAATCACGCTGTATGGTTTGCGGCGGACTTGCTCAGTTAGGTAACCGCCTTCTTCGTAGCCGACATAGCCGGGAGGCGCACCGATTAAGCGGGCAACAGCATGTTTTTCCATGTATTCAGACATATCGATACGAATCAGATGATCTTCGCTGTCAAACAGGAAACCTGCCAATGCCTTACACAATTCGGTTTTACCCACGCCGGTCGGGCCTAAGAACAAGAAGCTGCCATAAGGTTTATTCGGATCGGCCAAACCGGAACGGCTACGGCGGATAGCATCGGACACGGCGCGCACGGCTTCATCTTGACCGACCACGCGGCGGTGCAATACTTCTTCCATTTTCAGCAGCTTGTCGCGTTCGCCTTCCATCATTTTGGACACGGGGATGCCGGTCATGCGCGATACGATTTCGGCCACTTCGTCTGCGCCGACTTCGGTGCGGAAAAGTTTGTTTTGTTTTTTGCCATCGGGGTTGCTTTCCGCCGCCTGCAACTGCGCGCCCAATTTCGGCAACTCGCCGTATTCGAGTTCGGACGCGCGGGCGAAGTCGCCTTGGCGTTTGGCTTGCTCGATTTTGACTTTGATGTCGTCCATCTGTTTCTTGATGTCGGCGGTGCTGGAAGATGCCGCTTTTTCGGCTTTCCAGATTTCGTCCAAATCGGCGTATTCTTTTTGCAAGCCGTCGATTTCTTCGTCTATCAGCTCCAAACGTTTTTTGCTGGCGTCATCGCTCTCTTTGGCAACGTGCATTTTTTCCATTTTGAGCTGAATGATGCGGCGGTCGAGTTTGTCCATCTGCTCGGGTTTGCTGTCCAGCTCCATTTTGATACGGCTGGCGGCTTCGTCAATCAAATCAATCGCTTTGTCGGGCAGGAAGCGGTCGGTAATGTAGCGGTCGCTCAACTCTGCGGCGGCAACGATGGCGGGGTCGGTAATGTCGATGCCGTGGTGGATTTCATAACGCTCTTGCAAACCGCGCAGAATAGCAATGGTATCTTCCACACTTGGCTCGCCAACCAATACTTTTTGGAAGCGGCGTTCGAGTGCCGCGTCTTTTTCGATGTATTGACGATATTCGTCCAAAGTAGTCGCACCGATACAGTGCAATTCGCCGCGTGCCAAAGCCGGTTTCAACATATTGCCCGCATCCATTGCGCCGTCGGTTTTGCCCGCGCCAACCAAGGTATGGATTTCGTCAATGAAAATCAAAGTGTTGCCATCGTCTTTAGCCAAGTCGTTCAACACGCCTTTCAAGCGTTCTTCAAATTCGCCGCGGTATTTCGCGCCGGCAATCAAAGCCGCCAAGTCCAGAACCAAAAGGCGTTTGTTACGCAGGGATTCAGGTACTTCGCCGTTAACAATACGTTGCGCCAAGCCTTCAACAATAGCGGTTTTACCCACACCTGGCTCACCAATCAGCACAGGGTTGTTTTTGGTACGGCGTTGCAATACTTGAATCGCACGACGAATTTCATCATCACGACCGATAACAGGGTCGAGCTTACCATCACGGGCGCGTTGAGTCAGATCAAGTGTGTATTTTTTCAAAGCATCTCGTTGGTCTTCGGCATTCGCATCGTTCACGTTTTGTCCTCCTCGTACCGCATCGATTGCGGCATTGATATTTTGTTCGGTCGCACCGGCTTCTTTCAAAATGTTGCCGGTAGCATCATTCTGCTGAACCAAAGCCAGCAGGAAAAGTTCGCTGGCGATATAGGCATCGCCGCGTTTGGTTGCAGCCTTGTCCATCAAGTTCAATACAGCTTGCAGCTCACGGCTAGGCATAATATCGCCGCCTTGACCGGATACTTTTGGCAAGCTGCTCAAATGTTGCTGCAAACGTTGTTTTACTTGAGGCACATTCACGCCTGCATGAGCCAGTAACGCAGCAGCACCACTGTTTTGATCGTCAAGCAACGCTTTTAAGATAAAGCCGGCCTCAAGGTAGCTGCTGTCCGCAGCCAAAGCCAAACTTTGACCTTCTTGCAGAGCTTGCTGGAATTTAGCAGTCAATTTATCAAATCTCATTTTACGTTCCTCTTCAAATATATTCTGTTAGAGCCTATATAAGCGCAAATGTGGATAACTCAATAGCTATTTACTCCATTAATCAAAAATTTTTACTATGTTATTGTTTTATAAAGTTTTATTTTTATAATTTTATGTGCATAACTTTTATTATCCAGTTACCCTTTGCCCAAAAGGCCGTCTGAAAAATCAAGAATAATCAGGTATAATCGGCACCATATTTATTTTCAGACGGCCTTTGTGCCGAAGGATACTTTCATGAGCAAAAAACGAGTTTTAACAGGCGTTACCACAACAGGTATTCCACACTTAGGCAACTATGTCGGTGCCATCCGCCCGGCTATCCGCGCGGCGCAAGATTCCAATACTGAATCATTCCTCTTTTTAGCCGACTATCACGGCATCATCAAATGTCATGAGCCGGAAATGATTCATCAATCTACTCAAGCTGTTGCCGCCACATGGCTCGCCTGCGGACTCAATCCGGAACAGACCACTTTCTACCGTCAAAGCGACATTCCCGAAGTGATGGAGCTAAACTGGATTCTGACCTGTATCACCGCAAAAGGCCTGATGAACCGCGCCCACGCTTATAAAGCCGCAGTACAGACAAATACCGAAAACGGTCAGGAAGATCCGGATCACGGCGTGGAAATGGGTCTGTACAGCTACCCTATCCTCATGACTGCCGACATCCTTATGTTCAATGCCCATGAAGTACCAGTCGGTCGCGACCAAATCCAACACGTTGAAATGGCACGCGATATTGCCGGCCGCTTCAACCACCGCTTCCAAGAACTCTTCACCCTGCCAGAAGTAAAAATCGACAAAAATGTCGAACTCTTGGTCGGCTTAGACGGACGCAAAATGTCCAAGTCCTACGGCAATACCATTCCGCTTTGGGAAAACGACAAGAAAACCCAAAAATCGGTCAACAAAATCATCACCAATATGAAAGAACCCGGCGAGCCGAAACAGCCTGATGAAAGTCCTCTGTTTGAAATCTACAAAGCCTTCTCCACGCCGTCTGAAACTGCCGAGTTCACGCAAATGCTGGCCGAAGGCCTTGCTTGGGGTGAGGCCAAGAAACTCTTGGGCGCAAAAATCAATGCCGAACTCGCAGAGCCGCGCGAGCGCTACAATG
The DNA here is from genome assembly GCF_001812735.1 of Neisseria sp. HMSC069H12. Lineage (NCBI taxonomy): Bacteria > Pseudomonadati > Pseudomonadota > Betaproteobacteria > Neisseriales > Neisseriaceae > Neisseria > Neisseria sp. HMSC069H12. The sequence continues at coordinate 119,876 of NZ_KV810246.1, read as the reverse complement.
AATTGACCGCCAAACCCTCTCAAATTGAAGACATTTTGCAGTCCGGCGCACAAAAAGCACGTAAAGAAGCACGCGAATTGTTGGATAAAGTACGCGATGCAGTAGGTATTCGTCCGTTGAAATAATAGCAAGGCCGTCTGAAAATTTCAGACGGCCATAATATCGTTTATTATTTAAAATATAATCGTTTTTCTAGGGTTTCTTATATGAAAAAAACCTTTCCCCTTATCTTGCTCAGCCTTTCATTGGCTGCCTGCGGCGGTAAATCTGAAGATAATGCAGCCAATGATGCTGCTTCAGGCAAAGCGCCAAAGCCTACCTTCAAAGTTAAATATATCGATGAACAAGCCATAGCCGGTTTGGATTTAGGTACAGCTCAAGAAGGCGAAACGAAAGAAGGTAAAAAACAACGCACCTATCCGATTAACGGCATAGAGGGTGGCGTCATCAATCTGATTGGCAAGCACCCTACCGACTTAGAAGTCATCAGCGGCCAATGCATGGAAAAAAATGAAAAAGGCATTTCAGCCGGCTGGTCAGCCAACGGCATCTGCCACACTGCCTTTGCAAAAATGGTGGACAATATTGCCCAAGACGGCAGCAAACTGACCGACTATCTGATTTCACACGCTGCTTTGCAACCTTATACCGAAGGCAAAAGCGGTTATGCCGCCGTACAAAACGGCCGCTATATTTTAGAAATTGACAGTGAAGGCACGTTCTATTTCCGTCGCCGTCATTACTAAACTCCTGACCATCCTATTTTCCCCCTGACACAAGGACTGAATCATGGCCCAAGTTACTTTCCAAGGCTCACCTATTTCTACAAACGGCAATTTGCCCGCTATCGGCCAAGTTGCACCTGATTTCACATTGGTAGCGGCAGACCTATCTGAGAAATCATTGGCTGACTTTGCAGGTAAACGCAAAGTGCTGAATATTTTCCCCAGCATTGACACCGGCGTATGCGCCCAGTCCGTCCGCACTTTCAACAAACGTGCCTCTTCGTTAGAAAATACCGTCGTCTTGTGTATTTCTGCCGATTTACCGTTCGCACAAGCCCGTTTCTGCGGCGCAGAAGGTTTGGAAAATGTAGTGACACTTTCTACATTCCGCAGCAGCTTTTCTAACGATTACGGTGTTACACTGACAGAAAGCCCATTACGCGGCCTGACTGCCCGCGCAGTGGTGGTTTTAAATGAGCAAAACCAAGTTCTCCACGCTGAATTGGTTTCTGAAATTGCGAACGAGCCTGACTACGAAGCGGCTTTGGCTGTTTTGTAATCAACCAAATAAAATCAGGCCGTCTGAAAATTTTCAGACGGCCTTTTGCTTATCTTAAAAATAAAAACGGTAGCTTAAAAGCTACCGTTTTCTGTTTCAAACCTTATACAGATTTATCTGTTTTGTCTGCTTCTACTGGCTCAGTATTCTGAACCTCATTTTGCTCAACAGGTTCAACAGCTTCAGCAACAGGCGCTTCAGGCTCTTCTACTTTGTCATCGCGGACATTGTGGCTGTAATCCTTAGGCGGACTAGGCTGTTTACCGGCCATAATTTCCAAAACTTGGTCTCGATCGATGGTTTCCCAATCCATCAGCGCTTTGCACATGGTTTCCATCTTATCGCGATTTTCATCCAAGATTTTGTAAGCGACTTGGTATTGCTCATCCAAAATACGGCGGATTTCCGCATCGATATCTTGTTGGGTTTTCTCGGAAATATTTTGAGATCGGGTTACGCTGCGACCCAAGAATACTTCGCCTTCGTTCTCAGCATAAACCATCACACCCATTTTGTCGCTCATACCATAACGCGTTACCATCTCGCGTGCCATTTGAGTTGCACGCTCAAAGTCGTTAGATGCGCCGGTAGAAATACGGCCGACAAAAATATCTTCAGCAATACGGCCACCAAACAAGATTGAGAGCTGGCTCAGCATTTGGTCTTTGTACATGCTGATACGGTCACGCTCAGGCAGCTGCCAAGTCAAACCCAATGCACGGCCACGAGGCATAATGGTTACTTTGTGAACAGGATCGGTAAACGGCAGGCTTTCCGCTACGATGGCATGGCCGGCCTCATGATAGGCTGTCGCACGTTTTTCATCTTCGTGCATCACCATGCTGCGACGTTCCGGACCCATGTAAATTTTGTCTTTCGCATCTTCAAAGTCACTTTGATCGACTTTAACTTTATTGCGGCGGCCGGCAAACAAAGCTGCTTCATTGACCAAGTTTGCCAAATCCGCACCTGAAAAACCAGGGGTACCGCGTGCTAAAGAAGTCAAATCTACGGATGCATCCAAAGGTACTTTTTTAGCGTGTACTTTCAAGATTTGCTCACGGCCACGGATATCAGGTAATGGAACAACGACTTGACGGTCAAAACGGCCCGGACGCTGCAACGCAGGGTCAAGTACATCAGGACGGTTGGTTGCTGCGATCACAATAACGGTTTGGTTGCTTTCAAAACCATCCATTTCAACCAACAATTGGTTCAATGTTTGCTCACGCTCGTCATTACCACCGCCCAAACCGGCACCGCGCTGACGGCCGACAGCATCAATTTCATCGATAAAGATAATACATGGCGCGTTTTTCTTGGCCTGCTCGAACATATCGCGGACACGGCTCGCACCGACACCGACAAACATTTCTACGAAGTCAGAACCTGAAATACTGAAGAATGGCACACCGGCTTCACCAGCAATCGCTTTAGCCAGCAATGTTTTACCCGTACCAGGGCTACCGGCCAACAAAATACCGCGCGGTACACGACCACCCAGGCTTTGGTAACGGTTAGGCGATTTCAGATAATCCACGATTTCTTGTACTTCTTCTTTTGCCTCATCACAACCGGCAACATCGGCAAAAGTCACTTTATTGGAATCTTTGTCCAACAAACGTGCACGGCTCTTACCAAAAGAGAATGCGCCGCCTTTACCGCCACCGCCGCTTTGCATGCGCATGAAGTAGAACCATGCGCCAATCAACAACAAAACAGGCAACAGGCTGTAAAACAGACTGGCCAACATGCTTGGTTTTTCTTCCGGAGTCACTTTGACGCGTACTTTGTTGTCCAACAGTGTTTTAACCAAGTTGTCATCCAAAGGCGCATTGGTATAGAAGGCAGTTTTATCGGTGCGCTCACCTTTAATCAGATAGCCGCTGACAACAGATCCTTCAATATTGACATTGGATACTTCGCCACTATTAACTTGCTGAATAAATTGAGAATATTCGATTTGCTGTTTATCTTCCTGCTTATCGCTGAGTGCATTGAATGCTGCTAAAAGCATAGCACCACCCACTACCCAGACTAATATGTTTTTAATGGTATTCCCCACTGAACAGGCTCCATGGTTACAAAATAAATAAAATCAAGGGAAAGAATTTTAAAGCACCCACCCTACATTGTCAGCGTTTATTTTTACCTAATAGGTAAATCTCACTGGAACGATTGCGGGAAGCATCCGGCTTTCGGGTTTGTACACTGGCAAAAATTTCACGCATAGCCGCCGTATACTCTTGATAACCCGCGCCTTGAAACACCTTCACCAAAAAACTGCCTCCGGTTTTCAAATGCTGGGAGGCAAAATCCAAAGCCAGTTCACACAAATAAAAACTGCGTGCCTGGTCGGTTACGGCATTGCCTGACATATTGGGTGCCATATCACAGATTACAAGGTCTAACGGACGATTATCCAATAAGGCTTCAAACTGCTCCAAAACAGCATCTTCCCTAAAGTCACCCTGAATAAACGACACACCTTCAATAGCATCTATTGGCAAAATATCCAAAGCGAACACTGCCCCTGTTTTACCGACCAGCTTGGCCGCAACTTGTGACCAACTTCCCGGCGCACTGCCCAAATCCGCCAAAACTGTACCTGGCTTGATTAATTTGTCTTTCTGATTGATTTCCAATAATTTATAAGCCGCTCTGGCACGATATCCGTCCTTTTGTGCCATATGGACATAATGATCGTTGACGTGCTCATGCAGCCATGCTTTTGAAGATTTTGAGCGTACAGCCATCTTGATTTGAAATGCTTAAGTTAAAATCAGCATTGTACGTTATTTCCCCCGTAAATGTTCTAAATCGCGTACAATATAGCCATTATTCTTTTTAATTGGATACTTATTAATATGAGCGACAACAAATTAAGCACCAAAGAAATTTTGGCCTTGAAAGCCCAAGCACACCACCTCCACCCTGTCGTTATGGTTGGCCAACAAGGCTTGACCGACTCGGTCATCAAAGAAACCGATGCCGCATTGACAGCACACGAATTGATTAAAGTCCGTGTTTTTGGCGATGATCGTGCTGAACGTATTGAAATTTGTGATGCCCTGTGTGAAACACTGGGTGCCCAACTGGTGCAACATATTGGTAAATTACTTGTTTTGTGGCGTAAAAAACCGGACGATGAATAATTTAAACTGAATAAACAGCAGAAGTATTTTCTCAACCCACTTTATCACACCCTTCTGTTGTATTTATGCAGCATAAAACAAATTATTCCATTATTCTAAGTATAAAAATACAAATCCGGTTGTCTGTTTTTGTAAATAACCTCAAAATTACAAAATCATAACGGCCGCACCTTGTCGGCCGATAATTTTATTCTTAATCCTTCACAAAATATAAAAGCAAACCGATGAATGCTCAACAATATGAAGAATCTTTTCTGCTAGCAGAAAAATTAATCACTCAAAACCCACCTGACTTTGCACGAGCCATTCCATTGCTCTGCGAAGCAGCAGAAGCCGGGCATATTGAGGCTGCATTTCAGCTGGCAGGATGCCTGATCGAACACCATGAAAATGAGCAAGATTTAGTAATTGCAGTTGAATATTTAAAACAAGCTGCAAGAGCTGGTCATCCATATGCCCGCTATAATCTTCTCCAGTTACAAGAAAATAATGGAATAGAAGTAGAAAAGCTCATTGCAACCTATCAAGAGCTTGCCGAAGAAGGATTGGCTCCTGCCCAACTGCGCCTGATGCGTTTATACGCAGACAATGGCAATGACCAAGAAGCAGTCAAATGGGCATTAAAAGCTGCCGAACAACAAAATCCTCAGGCACAATACTTCTTAGCCCAACATTACCAATACTCCAGCTCTCCTGATTTGGAATATTCCCATAAACTTTATCAGCAATCCGCTGCACAGGGATTTATTGCGGCCCACTGGCAACTCGGCCTTCAATACAAATTGGGGCAAGGTGTTACACAAAATCCTGAAAAAGCCATCGAACATTTGCGTATTGCCGCCGATTACGACATTGTTCCGGCGCAAACTTCTCTTGGAGAACTCTTAGCCGCATCAAATCCTGCTGAAGCATTGAAATGGTTCGAAAAAGCTGCCGAACAAGGTGACAGTAATGCGCATGTAGCACTTGCCGAAATATATCTATTGGGTAAAAACACCGAACGAGACCCTCAAAAGGCCTATCAGCACGCTAAATTTGCTGCGGATCAAAATGATCCGGAAGGATTGCGCCTTTTAGGTGATATCTATCGCTACGGATTGGGACAAGCAGTTGATGCAGACACCGCACGTCAATATTATCAACGCTCGGCTGATTTAGGTAATCTTGTCGCTTACCAAAAACTTCTGTCTGACAGCGCATTGAATAACCAGCAAAATTATGAGCTGACGAAAGAAATCGCCCTCCAACGTCAGGAGGCTGAACGTCTATACAAGCTGGCATTTGCAGCGCACTATGGCTTAAAACGCCAACAGAATTACGCTGAAGCACTGGATCTATACCACCAATCCGCAGAACGTGGGCACAGCAAATCCCAAACCAATCTTGGCATGATGTATTACAGTGGACAAGGTGTACCTGTCGACTATGCCCAAGCTGCAAAATGGTTTGAAGCAGCAGCCAAACAAAGAGACACGATGGCTCAATATAATCTTGCCTGTCTGTATTATCACGGTATGGGCGTAGAAAAAGACATCAATAATGCTTGTTTCTGGCTGCAAGAAGCCATCCAACATGGACATGAACAGCAAGACGTTCTCAAAGAGCTTTTGGCTCAATGGAAGCAATTCGCTCAAAAAGGCTCTGCCGATTAAAGGCCGTCTGAAATTCTAACTTCCTACATAAATGGCATGTCAGAGCTAAACTAAACAGCCTGTACATGTCATTTTTTTCATTTACCCTTCCTCAATAATCGTTATCTTCAAATCCCATTCCCTCTTAATCTCTTTAAAGTCTTCAGACGGCCTACTCTCTTTGTAAAGAATCAGATAATCTAAATTTTCCCTTTCAAACCCTAAACCCAATCCAAACTTTCAATTTACAACAAAATTTTAAAAATGTTTTTCGTATTCGAATCTATTTACTCAAACACCTGATACTTTTTACTGTATCCACTCAATATCTCGATTTAAAACAAACTCTATAACTCTTTTAAAAAATCCTAATTCCAACCTCTACATCCTATCAATATCTACAGCATGATTTGCCAGTTTGCCCAATTACTGATAGCATTTGCAGGTTAGCCGGTTCGCAAAAAGTTCAATTCTTTCTGATTTTTCATCAATGGTTATAACGTATTGAAAATATTTCAGTAATTAAAACTTTTTCGAATTTGACTCTAGGAATTTTCGTTTTTAACTCACATTTGTTCGCAAACGAAAATATCGGAGTAATACTCCGTCATTGAAAAACACTCAACACAAGGATAGATATTATGTCCACCCAATTACACGATGTTGACCCAATTGAAACCAAAGAATGGTTAGACGCGTTAAGCTCTGTTTTAGAATATGAAGGCAGCGAGCGCGCCCAATACCTGCTGGAAAGTTTGGTCAAATACAGCCGTGACAAAGGCATCCGTATGCCTCACGGCACCACTACTCCATACTTGAACACTGTTTCCGTTGAAGACGAAAAAGGCATCCCTGGCGACCAAAACATCGAACACCGCATCCGTGCATTCGTTCGTTGGAACGCTGCCGCTATCGTTTTGCGCGCGGGTAAAAAAGATTTGGAATTGGGTGGACACATTGCATCTTTCCAATCAGCCGCCACTATGTACGAAGTCGGCTTCAACCACTTCTGGAAAGCTAAAGGCGAAGGCGAAGAAGGCGATTTGGTATTCTTCCAAGGCCACGTTGCCCCTGGCATCTATGCACGCGCTTTCGTTGAAGGCCGTCTGACTGAAGACCAGCTGAACAACTTCCGTCAAGAAGTTGACGGCAAAGGTCTGCCTTCTTACCCTCACCCTCACCTGTTGCCTGACTTCTGGCAATTCCCAACCGTATCTATGGGTCTTGGCCCATTGATGGCAATTTACCAAGCACGCTTCCTGAAATACTTGGAATCTCGCGGTCTGGCTAAAACCAAAGGCCGTAAAGTATGGGTATTCTGTGGCGACGGCGAAATGGACGAACCTGAAAGCCAAGGTGCTATTGCTCTGGCTTCACGCGAAGGCTTGGACAACTTGGTATTCGTCATCAACTGTAACCTGCAACGTTTGGACGGCCCAGTACGCGGTAACGGCAAAATCATTCAAGAGCTGGAAGGCAACTTTGCCGGCGCCGGCTGGAATGTTGTGAAAGTCATCTGGGGTCGTCGCTGGGACCGCCTCTTGGCAAAAGACAAAGATGGTATCCTGCGCAAACGTATGGAAGAGTGCTTGGACGGTGACTACCAAACTTACAAATCCAAAGACGGTGCATACGTTCGCGAACACTTCTTCAATACGCCTGAACTGAAAGCATTAGTCGCCGATATGACTGATGACGAAATTTGGGCATTGAACCGTGGTGGTCATGACCCTCAAAAAGTGTACAACGCTTACGACCGCGCTGTGAACCACGCAGACGGTAAACCTACTGTAATCTTGGCGAAAACCATTAAAGGTTACGGTATGGGTGCATCCGGCGAAGGTCAAAACGTTGCCCACCAAGCCAAAAAAATGGACAAAGCGTCTCTGAAACAATTCCGTGACCGCTTTGACATTCCGGTAACTGACGAGCAAATCGACAGTGGCGACCTGCCTTACCTGACTTTTGCTCCTGACAGCGAAGAATACAAATACCTGCACGCACGCCGTGAATCTTTGGGCGGTTACCTGCCTAAACGCAACCCTACCCAAGACGTTCTGGAAGTGCCTGAGTTGTCAGCATTTGATGCCCAACTGAAATCCAGTGGTGACCGTGAATTCTCAACCACCATGGCTTTCGTACGCATCCTGTCTACTCTGCTGAAAGACAAAAAAATCGGCAAACGCGTTGTACCTATCGTTCCTGACGAAAGCCGTACTTTCGGTATGGAAGGTATGTTCCGCCAATATGGTATTTGGAACCCTAAAGGTCAACAATACACCCCTCAAGATAAAGACCAACTGATGTTCTATAAAGAGTCTGTTGACGGTCAAATCTTGCAAGAAGGTATTAACGAACCAGGTGCCATGGCTGACTGGATTGCTGCTGCGACCAGCTACGCAAACAACGACTTTGCCATGATTCCTTTCTACATTTACTACTCTATGTTCGGTTTCCAACGTGTCGGCGATTTGGCATGGGCTGCCGGCGATATGCACGCACGCGGCTTCCTGTTGGGTGGTACTGCCGGCCGTACAACACTGAACGGTGAAGGCCTGCAACACGAAGACGGCCACAGTCACATTCAAGCCGATTTGATCCCGAACTGCGTTTCTTACGATCCGACCTTCCAATACGAAGTAGCTGTTATCGTACAAGACGGTCTGCGCCGTATGTATGCCAATAACGAAGACGTGTTCTACTACATCACCCTGATGAATGAAAACTACACTCATCCGGACATGCCTGAAGGCGTAGAACAAGACATCCTGAAAGGTATGTACTTGCTGAAAGCCGGCGGCAAAGGCGATAAAAAAGTCCAATTGATGGGTTCCGGTACCATCCTGCAAGAAGTAATTGCCGGTGCCGAATTGTTGAAAGCCGACTTCGGCGTAGAAGCAGACATCTGGTCTTGCCCATCATTCAACCAGCTGCACCGCGATGCCATCGAAGTGGAACGCTTCAATCGTCTGAACCCATTGGAAACTGCAAAAGTACCGTTTGTTACTTCTCAACTGCAAGGTCATGACGGCCCAGTGATTGCCGCTACCGACTATATCCGCAGCTATGCTGACCGCATCCGTGCCTATATTCCTAACGACTACCACGTCTTGGGTACTGACGGCTTCGGTCGCTCCGACAGCCGTGCCAACCTGCGCAGCTTCTTCGAAGTTGACCGCTACAACGTTGCCGTTGCTGCATTGAGCGCTCTGGCCGAACAGGGCAAAGTCAGCAAAGAAACCGTTCAACAAGCCATTGAAAAATATGGTATCAAAGCCGATGCAGCTCCTAGCTGGAAACGCTAATTGATGTTTCAGACAGCCTGTTTGCTTCATGCCAACATTAGGCCGTCTGAAAACCAAATGCTTGAATGGTTTGAACAGATAAACTGTACCGATGCCGTGTGAAACAGTTTTCAGACGGCATCAAACTGAAAATATTAAAGGAACTCAAATGAGTATCGTAGAAATCAAAGTCCCTGATATCGGCGGTCATGAAAACGTCGACATCATCGCTGTAGAAGTTAAAGCAGGCGACACCATTGCCGTTGACGACACCCTGATTACTTTGGAAACCGACAAAGCCACTATGGACGTACCTGCTGATGCAGCCGGTGTTGTTAAAGAAGTTAAAGTTAAAGTTGGCGATAAAATCTCTGAAGGCGGCGTTATTCTGACCGTTGAAACCGGTGCTGCCGCTGCAGATGCCGCTCCTGCAGCAGAAGCTCCTGCTGCTCCAGCTGCTGCGCCTGCAGCCGCTCCTGCCGGTGGCGCTACCGTACAAGTTGTTGTACCTGATATCGGCGGTCACTCTGACGTTGACGTTATTGCCGTTGAAATTAAAGTCGGCGACACTGTTGCCGTTGACGACACCCTGATTACTCTGGAAACCGACAAAGCCACCATGGACGTACCATGTACCGAAGCCGGTGTGGTTAAAGCCGTATTCCTGAAAGTTGGTGACAAAGTATCCGAAGGCTCCGCCATTATTGAAGTAGAAACTGCCGGCTCTGCCGCAGCAGCCCCTGCTCCTGCCGCTCAAGCTGCCGCACCTGCACCAGCTGCCGCTCCTGCTCCTACTGCACCAGCAGCTGCGCCTGCACCTGCTGCTCCTGCTGCTCCTGCTGCTGCCAAAATCGATGAAGCTGCATTTGCAAAAGCGCATGCAGGTCCTTCCGCACGCAAACTGGCGCGCGAATTGGGCGTAGATTTGGGCCAAGTCAAAGGTACCGGTCTGAAAGGCCGTATCATGGGCGAAGACGTTAAAGCCTTCGTTAAATCCGTTATGCAAAGCGGTGCAGGCAAACCTGCCGCTGCTTCTTTGGGCGGCGGTCTGGACTTGTTGCCATGGCCTAAAGTTGACTTCTCTAAATTCGGCAGCGTCGAAGTTAAAGAACTGTCACGCATTAAGAAAATCTCCGGTCAAAACCTGTCTCGCAACTGGGTTGTGATTCCTCACGTTACCGTACACGAAGAAGCGGACATGACCGAATTGGAAGAATTCCGCAAACAGCTGAACAAAGAATGGGAACGCGAAGGCGTGAAATTGTCCCCATTGGCGTTCATCATTAAAGCCTCTGTTGCTGCGCTGAAAGCCTTCCCTGAATTCAACGCCTCTCTGGATGGCGACAACTTGGTGCTGAAAAACTACTTCAACATCGGTTTCGCAGCAGACACGCCAAACGGCTTGGTTGTTCCAGTCATCAAAGACGTGGATCAAAAAGGCTTGAAACAAATCAGCCAAGAGCTGACCGAATTGTCTAAAAAAGCCCGCGAAGGCAAACTCAAACCTCAAGAAATGCAAGGCGCATGCTTTACCATTTCCAGCTTGGGCGGTATCGGCGGTACAGGCTTCACACCAATCGTGAATGCTCCTGAAGTTGCTATCTTGGGCGTGTGCAAATCCCAAATCAAACCGGTTTGGAACGGCAAAGAATTTGCTCCACGCCTGATGTGCCCATTGAGCCTGTCCTTTGACCACCGTGTCATCGATGGTGCCGCCGGTATGCGCTTCACCGTATTCCTGGCTAACCTGTTGAAAGACTTCCGCCGCATTACTCTGTAATCCGAGCATTTTCAGACGGCCTGAATAGAAAGGCCGTCTGAAAAAAAGAAGCCCGAACATCATTCAGAAAGATTAGACATGAGCTTAATTGAATTGAAAGTGCCCGACATTGGCGGTCACGAAAATGTAGATATTATTGCGGTTGAAGTAAATGTGGGCGATACCATTGCTGTGGACGATACACTGATTACTTTGGAAACCGATAAAGCGACTATGGACGTCCCTGCCGAAGTTGCAGGCGTAGTCAAAGAAGTTAAAGTTAAAGTGGGCGACAAAATCTCCGAAGGCGGTTTGATTGTTGTCGTTGAGGCCGAAGGTGCAGCATCTGCCCCTAAAGTCGAAGCGCCTGCCGCTCCTGCACAAGAAGCACCTAAAGCAGCGGCTCCTGCTCCTCAAGCTGCTCAATTCGGCGGTTCTGCCGATGCCGAATACGACGTAGTTGTATTGGGTGGCGGCCCTGGCGGTTATTCTGCGGCATTTGCCGCTGCTGACGAAGGCTTGAAAGTTGCCATCGTTGAACGTTATAAAACTTTGGGCGGCGTTTGCTTGAACGTCGGCTGTATCCCTTCCAAAGCCCTGTTGCACAATGCTGCCGTTATCGATGAAGTACGCCACTTGGCTGCCAACGGTATCAAATATCCTGAGCCTGAACTCGATATCGACATGCTGCGCGCTTACAAAGACGGCGTTGTTTCCCGCTTAACTACCGGTTTGGCAGGCATGGCGAAAGGCCGTAAAGTAGACATTATCCAAGGTGACGGCCAATTCTTAGATCCGCACCACTTGGAAGTTTCTCTGACGACCAGCGAAGTATACGAGCAAGCTACTCCTACCGGTGAGAAAAAAATCGTTGCCTTCAAAAACTGTATCATTGCAGCAGGCAGCCGCGTAACCAAACTGCCTTTCATCCCTGAAGATCCTCGAATTTTTGACTCCAGCGGCGCATTGGCCCTGAAAGAAGTACCGGGCAAACTGCTGATTATCGGCGGCGGTATTATCGGTCTCGAAATGGGTACGGTTTACAGCACTCTGGGTTCTCGCCTGGATGTTGTTGAAATGATGGACGGCCTGATGCAAGGCGCAGATCGCGACTTGGTTAAAGTATGGCAAAAACAAAACGAATACCGTTTTGACAACATCATGATCAACACCAAAACTGTTGCTGTCGAGTCTAAAGAAGACGGCGTTTACGTTACCTTCGAAGGTGCAAATGCGCCTAAAGAGCCACAACGTTACGATGCCGTACTGGTAGCTGCCGGTCGTGCGCCTAACGGCAAACTCATCAGCGCTGAGAAAGCCGGTATTGCTGTAACTGATCGCGGCTTCATCGAAGTGGACAAACAAATGCGCACCAACGTGCCGCACATCTACGCTATCGGCGATATCGTCGGTCAACCGATGTTGGCACACAAAGCCGTACACGAAGGCCACGTTGCCGCTGAAAACTGTGCCGGCCACAAAGCCTACTTCGACGCGCGCGTTATTCCGGGCGTTGCCTACACTTCTCCTGAAGTGGCATGGGTTGGCGAAACCGAATTGTCTGCCAAAGCTTCCGGCCGCAAAATCACCAAAGCCAACTTCCCATGGGCTGCTTCCGGCCGTGCGATTGCCAACGGTTGCGACAATGGTTTCACCAAGCTGATTTTTGATGCTGAAACCGGCCGCATCATCGGCGGCGGTATCGTTGGTCCTAACGGCGGCGATATGATCGGCGAAGTCTGCTTGGCGATTGAAATGGGCTGTGATGCAGCCGATATCGGTAAAACTCTCCACCCACACCCAACTCTGGGCGAATCCATCGGTATGGCTGCGGAAGTGGCATTGGGCGTATGTACCGACCTGCCTGCTCAGAAAAAGAAATAAGTTCACTCAAATAAAATTTGAACGAACTTGATGGAACAAAGGCCGTCTGAATGTTTCAGACGGCCTTTTCGCAAATAAGGAGACTCAATATGAAAAAAATCGAAGCCATTATCAAACCTTTCAAACTCGACGATGTACGTGAAATCCTGACTGAAATCGGCATTACCGGCATGACTGTCAGCGAAGTCAAAGGTTTCGGCCGCCAAAAAGGCCATACGGAAATTTATCGTGGCGCAGAATACGCAGTCGATTTTCTGCCTAAAGTGAAAATCGAATTGGTATTGGCTGACGACAAAGTCGATCAGGCTGTGGACGCCATTTTAGAAACCGCGCATTCCGGCAAAATCGGTGATGGTAAAATCTTTATTTATCCCGTTGAAGAAGCGATCCGTATTCGTACCGGAGAACGCTCAGAAGCAGCACTTTAATAGAAATCGTAAAATACAGAAGACAAATGCCGTCTGAAAATAAGTCGTAGCGTGGTTTGCTCAGAACTTATTTTTCAGACGGCATTATTTTCACAATTACAGCCACAACTTTTCTAAGACATCAAACCATCACTGCCAGCCTGAATAAACATAGAAACCATAGATAATAAAAATGCCGCTTATCAAACAAGCAGCATTTTATGTATCCGTTTTCTATGATTGACTTAGGTTCAATCTACCAAAAATCTCACATTATCAAGCATTAAGAAATTCGAGCAGATTTTTTCCGCCTACTTTCAGAGCATTGACGAATATGTTGACTTTCTCTTGTTGCTCTTGAGTATGGCTTACCGTATACAACCAGCCTTCCGGCGTGATTGTGTAGTTGATGCCCAAGCCGCCTACTGAAGTCGGTGCAAAAGCAAAATTTACTACCGTACTGTTGTCGCCTACGGTTGGATCGGCATTGTGGGGCAAACTCATTCCGCCAGCAGCGTGGAGAATGTGCTGGACAGCCGCCCCGAATCCATCCGCAAGCAAGTGGACGAATCCTTACGCAATCTGCAAACCGACTACATCGACCTGTATTACCAGCATCGCATTGACCCGAATGTACCCGCCGAGGCGGTAGCGGAAGTAATGGGCGAATTGATTAAGGCAGGCAAAATCCATCATTGGGGCGTGTCCAACACGCCGATTGAGTATATGGTCGCCGCCCACGCCGTTACGCCCATTACCGCCACGGAGAACCAATATTCCATGGTGTTCCGTGCCCCCGAAAAAGCATTGTTTGCTTTTTGCGAAGCCAACCATATCGGCTTTGTAGCATATAGCCCGCTGGGGAACGGCTTTTTAAGCGGCCGTTTTAACGCGCAGACCCAATACGCCAAAGGCGATTTCCGCCGCACGATGAAGCGTTTTTCGGCGGATGTGATGACGAAAAACCAGTCTGTGTTGGACTTGCTGCACGAGCTCGCCGCCGCCAAATCCGCCACCGCCGCGCACATCGTGTTGGCGTGGGAACTGGCGCAAAAGCCCTTTATCGTACCGATTCCGGGCACCACCAAAAAACACCGCTTGGCGGAAAACCTCGGCGCACTGCGAATCCGCCTGACTGCGGACGAATTGCACGCCATTAACCAAAAACTGGGCAAAATGGACATTGACGAGAGCTATTTTTAAGCCGCCCAGTCAATGGTACTTGTCGGTAAAAACTGTTATTCTTCAATAAATTATTCATCACAACCGGAGGGCTTATGCCTGTTGGAGAGAAAAAAGTCGGGCTGCCCGAGCTGTTTTATGATTTGGTGTTTGTATATGCTTTGTCCCGCACCACCGAGCTGGTGCACCACGCCGACGAAGCCGATTACGTCACGTTTCTGATTTCGCTGGTGATTCTGTTTACCGTTTGGTTATACCAGAGCATTTACATCAACCGCTTCGGCAACAACTCTTGGCGGGATCGGCTGTTTTTGTTTGCCGATATGTTTTTGCTGCTGTTTTTGTCCAATGCGGTGGGCAGCGACTGACTGGCGAATTTTGTGCCGTTTAATCTTGCGCTGGGGCTACTGGTCGGCAGTGTCTGCCTGCAATATCTGTTGCAGCTTGCCCGCCACGCTTCCCCCGAACAACGCCGCAGAATCAAGCTGGTGGCGGGATTGCGCGGATTGACGGCGGCGATGGTGCTCGGTTCGCTGTTGTTTCCCGCCCATATCGGACAGTGGGTTGCGCTGGGCGGTTTCGGTTTGGGTTGGATTTTGCCCACCTTTGTCAGCCACAAGCAACCTGCGGTGAATTTTCCGCATCTACTCGAACGCCTAAACGGGCTGGTGATTATTTTTTTCGGCGAAACCGTGATCGACATCGCCCCTTATTTCCACGTGGCGAAGTTTGAAATCGGCGCACTGCCCGTGATTGTGATTCTGTTTGCGATGTTTACGGTTTATGTGATGCAGTTTTCCTATTTTATCGACGAACACAAAGCGCAAAACTCGGGCGCATTGCCCTCGTACAGCCATTATGCCGTACTGATCGGCATCGCTTTGACAACGGTGGCACTGGCGTGGCTGCACCAAAACAGCACCGCTACCGCTGAGTCCGTCCGAATGCTGTGGCTCGGTTTAGGCGTGTTTTATCTCGGGGTTGCCGCCAACACACCGTACAACAAGCCCGAACACCGCCGACCGCAACGGCTTTGGATTTTTCAGACGACCTTATTCGTTATCGGCGCAGGGCTGGCCACCGTTTTACCGCCGCAGCCCCTTGTTATCTTAACCACAACGGCATTGATGACCGCTGCGATTGCCATGGCAACAGTGTATTTTGAACGTCGCACCCGACAACTTTCACAAACAAACCAGAACCACGAAACCTAAGAACAGGATAACGGTCAACGGTTTGGTTGCGAAAGACAGAGGCAGCATATTGAGCAGG
The DNA here is from genome assembly GCF_001812735.1 of Neisseria sp. HMSC069H12. Lineage (NCBI taxonomy): Bacteria > Pseudomonadati > Pseudomonadota > Betaproteobacteria > Neisseriales > Neisseriaceae > Neisseria > Neisseria sp. HMSC069H12. Next base: position 104,018 of record NZ_KV810246.1, on the reverse strand, counting down.
TAATAGAATGTACCTTCGTAGTCGCCTTTATTGACAATTTCTGCCAAGCGTCCAGTACCTTCAACAGTATCAAGCAGGCTGAAGCCGGAGAATACGGAGAACCAAATCACGAGGAAGCCGGCTAGTACCATAATGGATGCCAGCACGAATTCGCGCAAAGTACGGCGTTTGGAAATTTTCGCTAAGAACACGCCCACAAATGGTGCCCAAGTAATCCACCATACCCAGTAAGCCATTAGACCAATCGCGGTTGTGGAACAAGTACAGCTCGAAAGAATGGTGAACGGTTTGAGTAAGGATATTATCGATAGAGACAACCAAGTTGCTGAGGAAGTAGTGAGTCGGGTCAACCAAGAAAACAAACACCAGCATGAGCAAAGACAGAACTACAGTCATATCGCCCAGCCATTTCATACCTTTTTCAATCGGCATCACAGCACCCAAAGTATAAATATTTCAGTAGCAACTATAACCTAAAAATTCCCTATTAAGATTCAATCCTCCCTATCTCTCCCCTATTCTTATTGCCGCTTTACTTTTCAGACGACCCCTTTATCCAAACTCCGTTATAATGACGGCTTTAAAATTAATTCATTCCCAAGACGGTCTTATCATGAAACACATCCACATTATCGGTATCGGCGGCACATTTATGGGCGGCGTAGCGGCTATTGCCAAAGAAGCAGGTTTTAAAATCAGCGGTTGCGACGCGAAGATGTATCCACCGATGAGCACCCAGCTTGAAGCCTTAGGTATAGGCGTACACGAAGGTTTTGATGCCGCTCAATTAGACGAATTTAAAGCCGATATTTACGTTATCGGCAATGTTGCCAAACGCGGCATGGATGTGGTTGAAGCGATTTTAAACCGCGGCCTGCCTTATATTTCCGGCCCACAATGGCTTGCTGAAAACGTATTACACCAACACTGGGTACTCGGCGTAGCCGGAACACACGGCAAAACGACTACAGCCTCCATGCTCGCCTGGGTCTTGGAATATGCCGGTCTCGCACCAGGCTTCCTGATTGGCGGCGTACCGGAAAACTTCAGCGTTTCCGCCCGTCTGCCGCAAACGCCGCGCCAAGATCCTAATTCAAAATCCCCATTCTTCGTTATCGAAGCCGACGAATACGACACTGCCTTTTTTGACAAACGCTCCAAATTCGTACATTACCGTCCGCGTACCGCCATTTTAAACAATCTGGAATTCGACCATGCCGACATCTTCGCCGATTTGGGCGCGATACAGACCCAGTTCCACCATCTCGTGCGCACCGTGCCGTCTGAAGGCTTAATCGTCTGCAACGGACAGCAGCAAAGTCTGCAAGACACTTTAGACAAAGGCTGCTGGACGCCGGTGGAAAAATTCGGCACCGAACACGGCTGGCAGGTCGGCGAAGTCAATACCGACGGCTCGTTCGACGTGTTGCTTGACGGCAAAAAAGCCGGACACGTCGCATGGGATTTGATGGGCGGACACAACCGCATGAACGCGCTCGCCGTCATCGCCGCCGCACGTCATGCCGGAGTCGATATTCAGACGGCCTGCGAAGCCTTGAGCGCGTTTAAAAACGTCAAACGCCGCATGGAAATCAAAGGCACGGTAAACGGTATCACCGTTTACGACGACTTCGCCCACCATCCGACCGCCATCGAAACCACCATCGAAGGCCTGCGTCAGCGCGTCGGAAACGCCCGCATCCTCGCCGTCCTCGAGCCGCGTTCCAACACCATGAAACTCGGCACCATGAAAGCCGCCTTACCCGAAAGCCTCAAAGGCGCCGACCAAGTGTTCTGCTACGCCGGCGGCGTGGACTGGGACGTTGCCGAGGCACTCGCGCCTTTGGGCGGCAAGCTGCACGTCGGCAAAGACTTCGATACCTTTGTTGCCGAAATTGTGAAAAATGCCGAAGCAGGCGACCATATTTTGATCATGAGCAACGGCGGATTCGGCGGAATACACGGAAAGCTGTTGGAAGCGTTGAAATAAGAGTTTGTTGAAAGTTTTAAATGATTGAGGCCGTCTGAAAACCGGAATTTGGTTTTCAGACGGCCTTTTTGTTGTGGATTGAGACTTTTGCAAAATACCTTTTTACCCGGTGGCCAAAATCCAAACACAAATTCCCAAATCCCTAAATACCTTGGTAGAAATTTAGGGATTTGGGAATTTTGTAAAAGGTATTGGATATTTTATTTTTAAATCATAAACTTAATGGATGAATGCTTTGCTTTATTCTTGCACGAACCGGCATTCAGTCGGACATCTGCCGCTTCAAAAACCAATCTCCGAACGGCCAGTCCACGCTGTCGAGCAGGTTTTTGGTAATCAGCCCAAGCTCGGTATCGCCTTCGATTTGCAGTTTGCGGTTGAAAAACAAAGTATCCGGGTCTTCCTCGCGCATCATCATGCGCATAAAGTCGATGCCGTTGGCGGCAAGGCGCAAATCGGGCGTACCCAAAAAATCCGCATCGATGAATTTTTCGGCATTGGCGGTGAAACGCACCTTGATGCCTGCGTCCAATACGTCAATTTCGAAGGTTCGACCGTCAAACAGGCTCATATCGGCGGGCAGCAATCCACGTTTGAGCATGGTGTTGAGGGCAAAAACCAAAGCGAAACGCGGCGGCCTGCCCGGTAGTTTACCGCCGATTTTTCCCGCCCATGCGGGCAATACGATTTCAGGCAACGCCATAATATTCCTCCTTCACGGCTTCGATACCCGGCTGGCCGTGCCAATAGCCGTCCACCAGCGTGCCGGTGGTCAATCTTTCCAATTCGGGCAGCGCATCCGCCAGTGCGGTTTTGCCGTCCAATACATCGCGGTGGATACGGACGATTTCCGCCATGCCGTGCATTTGCGGCGACAGGCGCAGCATGTTCACACCGATTTGTCGCAAATCCTCATGGTGCGGCAGCAGGTTTTGGCAGCCGTAAGACATGGTTTGGATGCCGTTGATGGTTAAAAACGGCTTGCCCTCGCGGGTGTTCATGTCCATGCCTTGCTCGTAATCCAAGCAGCGGAATTCGCAGCCGTCTTTGTTCAGGTTGTAATGTCGCGCGGTAAAGCAGCGTGAAGAGTACGCCAAAGGCATTTTGCCCCAAGCAAACAATTCCGTTTCGATGTCGTCTGAAGCCTTGATGATTTCAGCAACTTTGTCGCGGCTCAACTCGGACGGCGCAATCCAGCGGTATGCGCCAAGTTTCTGAAACAATGCCAGCGTACTTTCATTGTAAATGTTCAGGCTGGCGCCGGCGACAAACGGAATACCGTGTTCGCGCTCCAATTTGACCGCACCCATGTCGTTGGCTTCGACTTTGAATTTGTCCTGCCCCGTGATTTTACGCAGGCGCTTCAAATCGGATTCACTTTCCAGCAGCACCTGCGACGACAAGATAATCTCTTTGCCGCTTTCCGCCAAATCTTCCGCCAAGCTGACCCAGTCGGCAAAACGCATTTTCTGGCGGCGCGAACACACCACTTCGCCCAGATAAATGGTGTCCACTGGCGCATCCAGCATGGCGGCGTAAAATTCCAGCAGGGCTTCCTTCTGCCAGAAAAACAAAACCGGCCCCAACGATAATTTCATCGGATTCATTTTTCCTCCTCCCTTATTTCCACGGACGGCTGTATGCGCCCAAGGTCGTCTGATGCCCTTCCGAAACCTTGCTCAGCGCGTTGTTCCACACCGGATTGACTTTGAAATGAGCCGGATCGGCAGCGGCCGCGTCCAAAGCCTGCCGCAGCGATTTGGTAACCTGCGCCGTGTACATCGGGCTGCGCTGGCGGCCTTCGATTTTAATGGCGGATACACCGATTTTGATGAGTTCGGGCAACATTTCCAAAACATTCAGGCTGGTCGGCTCTTCCAGCGCGTAATAGGTTTCGTCATTGACTTCAAAACGGCCTTTGCACAGTGTTGGATAGCCTGCCGGTTCGTTCGGTTTGTACTGGTCGATTAACACCTGGTTCAACCGCACGTTCATGCGGTCGGGCAGCTGCTCCCAACGCACCGCCTTCGCCGGTGAACACACGCCCTGCATATTCGGTGATTCGCCCGTCGCATAACTCGACAAAATGCAGCGCCCTTCTACCATCACACACAAACTGCCGAAACCGAACACTTCGATTTCCACATCCGTATTGTCAATCACATGCTTGACCTGATCGACCGTTAAAACGCGCGGCAACACGGCACGGCGGACGCCGAACAGTTCCTTCATCATATTGATGGCTTCGTAATTGGTCGCCGAACCCTGCACCGACATGTGCAGCCTCAAATTAGGATGACGCTCGGCGGCATAAGCCATAATCGCAGGGTCGGCAACGATTATCGCGTCCGCCCCCAGTTGCACCGCCGTATCGACAGCCCGATGCCACCGCTCGATTTGCCCCGCCTGGGCAAAAGTATTGATTGCCATCAACACATTGCGGCCGCGCGCATGGGCGTAAGCTACCCCTTCCTGCGCCGATTTCATATCGAAATTCAGTCCCGGAAAATTGCGCGCATTCGTCGCATCTTTCAGCCCCATATAAACTGTGTCAGCGCCATTGTCCACCGCCGTCTTCAAAGCAGGCAGATTACCGGCAGGACAAACCAACTCAGGGATTTTCGGCATTTTGCGTTCCTCGACTCTTGTAGTTTGTTATTCGAAAATCAATATCTAATATGATTTCGGGTATTTTAGAGATTTGGACACAAGACATTATGATTTAAATCAACTGTGAAATCAGGTTTGGATAGCGTATGTTTTAGTTAACATAATTTAACCATATAAAATATCAAGTTAATCAGCGGGTTATCTTTTCTAGCTTGATAATATGAGAATAGTTATTATCTATTAAATTTATAGATTTTTACAATAAAAGGTCGTCTGAAACCTGTTTCAGACGACCTTTTATCATGTACCAATTTAAAATCTATATTTACGAAAAACGTTTTAGTAATACCCAAATAACACTCATCTATTATTTACCCATACATACTTGCTAAAGACCATTTTTCCATTATGCATTGCCAACCCACCCAAAAATTTGATAATAATGCAAACAACATCTAAGCCGTGTATATATCATGAAACACAAAACAGCCTTTAAGCCCATAGTTATCAGTATTGTGCTTTCTATCCTTCTGATTACAACAGCTGTATTTTTTGCCCGTCATCACAACTCTATCCCAAGTATTAATACCGATTTCCTACAACAAGAGATTACCGAACCCGAAGAACCATCTCCGCAAATTGTCCAATCTGCACGAAATCAAATTGGTAAAACCCTTCGTTACGACCCGGCTTACACGAAGCTCACTTATCCGATGGGCGATGTGCCGATGGAAAAAGGCGTTTGTACAGACGTGGTCATCCGTGCATTGCGTGAGCAAAATATAGATTTGCAAGAGCTTGTTCATCAAGAAATGAGCCGTAACTTTTCCGTCTATCCTAAACGCTGGGGTTTGAAACAACCTGATACCAATATCGACCACCGCCGTGCCTCTAACCTAATGACTTATTTCACGCGTCAAGGCTGGGCCGTTCAAGATACAAACTATCAAGCTGGCGATATTGTAACTTGGGAACTAAAAGGCAACCGTCCCCATATCGGCATTGTCTCCGATCGAAAAATCGGCGACAGGCCACTGATTATCCATAATATCGGTTCGGGAACCCGTGAAGACGATGTCCTCAACCGCTACACCATTACCGGACATTTCATACTTCCCGTTCAATAAATCATGAGACTACTGAAAGATTCACTTCAATATCATACCTAATCTGTAATTTTGCGCTTTTTTTACAATCCACCTTTCGAGGTCGTCTGAAACCATAGATGGAATAACCATCCGACAAAATATTAGAGACAGTGCGACATATTCCATATCACTGATATATATGATAGTGTGATGAACTTTTACGATTTTAATTATATTGGAATCATGGATGGAGAAAATTGGTAAGTGGATAAGCTATCGAAACTAAAGATTAAATATACAATTTTTATATCAATATTTTTTATCGTTTTTTAAAAGGGAGCTGAGTTTTATACATATACAGTCGATAATGTGCCTTCATATTTTATAGACTGGGAAAGGAATATTCCTTTCTTGCCCATATTTATGTTGCCTTATATGACGCCACCGTTTTTCTTCTTGGTCACTATATTTTTGGAAAAGAACGAAAGCAGTCTGAAATTACTGATAAAAAGAGCAACCTTTTTAATCGGAGTTTCTACTGCTCTATTTGTAATATCTCCTATGAAATTTTATTTTCCCAAGCCTGAAGTCGATAACCAAATTTTAAAATCCTTCTTTTATATTTTGGGAAAATTGGACAGTAGTTTTAATCAACGCCCGTCATTACATGTGAGTTTCGCTTTTCTTTCGGCTGAGGTTTATTGTAGAGAATTCAAATCCAAATTCTTAAAATCATTTTTTGGTATCTGGGGATTTTTACTCGCTATTTCGGTCTTATTTGTCTATCAGCACCATTTGATTGATTTCGTAGGGGGAACATTGATATTTTTAATCACTTGCATCATTTTCCCAAGAAAAAAGACAGTTTAAGCGTTTTGTCACAGAATCTTAGAAAACCCTACAACAACGATTGAACCATAGTTCAAACATACAAAAAGGCCGTCTGAAACCATTTCAGACGGCCTTTTACTTTTACCTAACCCTCTTTATTTAACCGCAACCGCCGCATTTGCCGCAGCCGCTGCTGCAGTCGCGTTTTTTCGGTTTGAACACGAATTTTCGCAAGAGGAAGAATACGCAGGTGAGCATAATCAAGCCGACGATAATATATTGAGTCATGACGATAGTATCCTTGAAGAAATTTGGTAAACCACGAATGCGGCAAAATAAGCCATCAGGAACAAATAGCCTGTAATCATAAGCATATTTTTCGTGGATTTGGTTTCGCGTCTAATCACGGTCAAAGTCGCGGCACACATCGGAGCATACACATACCAAGCCAAGAAAGCAAAGGCAGTCGGCAAGCCCCAGTTGTTGTGTACGATAGGAATCAGTGCGTTTTGTACCGCATCTTCAGACGACGCGCTGACGGCGTAAACGGTACCCAAAGCGGCGACAACTACTTCACGCGCGGCAATACCCGGAATCATGGCGATACACATTTCCCAAGTAAAGCCCAAAGGTGCAAACAACGGCTGAATAGCATGACCAAGCGTACCTGCCAAGCTGTAATCGATGGCTGCACCGGTTGCGCCTTCAGGCGGTTGCGGCCAGCTTACCAAGCCCCACAGAACCACGGCCAACGCAAAAATGATGGTACCCGCGCGTTTCAGGAAGGCTTTCACCCTATCCCACAGGCTGGTCATGATGTGTTTAAAGTTAGGCGTACGGAAAGTCGGCAATTCCATCAAGAGTGGGAATTGTTGCACGTTGCCTTTCATTCGCGCCAAGCGTTTCATGATATATGCCGCTAATGCAGCCGACAGGATGCCTGCGATATAAAGAATAAACAGTGTCAGGCCTTGCAGGTTGAAAATACCACCCACTGTACGGTCAGGAATGACGGCGGCGATAATCAGCGCATATACCGGCAAACGTGCGGAACAAGTCAGCAACGGCGCAACCGCAATGGTAACAAGGCGTTCGCGCGGGTCGTTAATGGTTCGCGCCGACATCACGGCAGGAACGGCACAGGCAAAGCTGGACAAAAGGGGAATAAACGAACGGCCGGACAAACCGCTTTTCGCCATGATGTTATCCAACAGGAAGGCTGCACGCGGCAGATAGCCCGAGTCTTCCAAAAGCAGGATAAAGGCAAACAAAATCGTAATCTGAGGCAGGAACACCAACACGCTGCCCAAACCGGCAATGACGCCGTTGACGAGCAAGTCGTTGAGGATGCCCGGCTCCATGTTGGCGCCTATCCATTCGCCCAGCGCGGCAAAGCCGCCTTCGATGGCATCCATAATCGGTGCCGCCCAAGTGTAAACCGCTTGGAACACCATAAACAGGATCACCAGCAGCATAATCATGCCCCAAACGGGGTGCAGCACGATGTCGTCGAGTTTTTTGTGCCATGCGGGCAGCGTCATCTGGGTGCGTACCACTTGTGCTAAAATCGATTCGACTTCTTGATAAAGTTTGTCGCTATCCAGCGCATCGAGCGTGCGTTCGGCAGAGGCGGGGTTTGCGGGGAAAGAGCGTTTGCGCGGCAGCTTCGCCACGGCTTCGCGTACAGCCTGTACGCCCGACGCGCTCACTGCAACTGTTTCCAAAACAGGTGCATCCAACAACTCGCTCAGTTTGGCCGCGTCGATATTCAAGCCCCTTTTGCGGGCCACGTCGCTCAAATTCAGCGACACCACCATAGGCAGTCCCAGCGTTTTCAGTTCCAAAATCATGCGCAGGGTCATACGCAGGTTGGTCGCGTCGGCAACGGCAATAATGGCATCGGGCGGAATGCCCATCTTGCCTACCATTACATCTTTCGCCACCGCTTCGTCAGGGCTGGTCGTGCGTAGGCTGTATGTGCCCGGCAGGTCGATAATGCGGACGGCCTCGTCGTCGAGGAAGGCGCCCTCGCGCTTATCGACAGTTACGCCCGGATAATTGGCAACCTTGGCATGTGAGCCGGTCAAACCGTTGAACAAAACGGTTTTGCCGCAGTTTGGCGCGCCAATCAAGGCAAAATAGCTTAGTTCCATCATTTTTCCTTATTCTTTCAGATGGCCTTAAACGGCCTCAACGATACGACACATAATCTTCCCGGCCTCTTCCAAACGCAGGGAGAATTGGGATTGGTTACCCAAACGTACCGCAAACGGGCCTCTCCCAAAACCACCCACTGCAATCACTTGCAACGGCATTCCGCTGGAAAAACCCAAATCCGAAAGACGACGGGTTACCAAGGTATCCAAATCACCAAAAACAGGGTTGGGAGCAATGGAATCAATATGTACGACTGCGCCTTTTTTAAGGCTTGATAAAGGAATGGTAGACATAAGCCTCTCTTTTCATTTGTTTTAAAATCAGATTATTGAAAAAATGTGAGAAGTATGACGAGTGCGTGGCACATTTGAAAGATTGGTTATGAATGGCTATTTGCCCCTTCTTTCGATAAGTGCGGTTTGTTTTGAATACTGTGTTTCCGTTAATGATAAGGTATATCAATATAAAAATCAAATGTAACAAGATAAACTAAAAAGGCTGAAATCCTTTTATCATTAGGATTTCAGCCTTTTTATGCACTCAACAAACTAAAGGCCGTCTGAAAGGTTTCAGACGGCCTTCAAAATAAAAAACCGAATCAAATCGGTTTTTTATTCCCATTCAGGGAAAGACTCTAAATTACAGAGCGTCTTTCAATGCTTTACCGGCACGGAATTTAGGAGTTTTAGCAGCAGCAATAGTCAAAGGCTCGCCAGTTTTAGGGTTGCGGCCTTGACGTTCGGCGCGTTCGCCGACGTAGAAAGTACCGAAACCGACCAGAGTAACAGTGTCGCCGTTTTTCAACGCGTTGGTTACGGCATTAGTAGTAGCATCCAAAGCTTTTTGCGCAGCAGATTTGGAAATGCCGGCTTCTTGAGCAATTGCTTCGATCAATTCAGACTTGTTCACAATTAGTCCCTTCCTATCGTAAAAAATGATGAAATGCCCGAATACTCGGGGCTTAAGCACTTTTAAAGCACATACGCACTTTATAGCAATTCTGAAATTATCATGTCAAGTAAAAGATGTGGAATTACCCTATTTTTGTGGCATTCAGGGCAAAACCACATTTTTTGCAACATCAGACGGCCAACTTAATGCTTGGTTGCTTTTGTTCTTGACTTCGCCTTAGAAGTTTGCGGGGTCTCGGCAACCGCCAATTCAGCCGCCCATTGCTCAGGCTGAGTTTCCAAGCCCAAAGCCAACACTTCATCAATCCATTTGACCGGATGAATGGTCAGACCGGTTTTGACATTTTCAGGGATTTCTTCCAAATCTTTGACGTTGTCTTTTGGAATCAATACATGCTTGATCCCGCCGCGCAAAGCAGCCAGCAGTTTTTCTTTCAAACCGCCGATAGGCAAAACTTCGCCACGCAAAGTGATTTCGCCGGTCATCGCCACGTCTGCACGCACCGGAATTTTGGTGAAGGCAGAAACCATCGCCAAAGTCATGGCGATACCTGCGCTCGGACCGTCTTTCGGCGTCGCACCTTCAGGCACATGGACGTGAATGTCTTTTTTCTCGTAAAAATCAGGAGCCAAACCCACTGACTCAGCACGGGAACGGACAACCGACCATGCAGCCGATACCGATTCTTTCATGACATCGCCCAGTTGGCCGGTACATTGAATCGTACCTTTGCCCGGCAAAGCAACCGCCTCAACAGTCAACAACTCACCACCGACTTCGGTCCAAGCCAAACCGGTTACCTGGCCGATACGGTTTTCGCTTTCAGCCACACCATAGTCGAAACGGCGCACGCCCAGATAGTCATGCAGATTTTTCTCAGTAACTTTAATCGCTTTAGGCTTGGCCTTGCTTACTGTTTTGGATTTGGACGCTTTTTTCTTGTCCTCATTCAAAGTAACCTGCATTACCACTTTGCGGCAGATTTTGGCAATTTCGCGATCCAACGAGCGGACACCGGCCTCGCGGGTGTAGTAACGGATAATATCGCGCACTGCACTCTCATCAACCACCAACTCGCCCTCTTTCACTCCATTGCGCTTCATTTGTTTCGGCACAAGGTATTGCATGGCAATATTGATTTTTTCGTCTTCCGTATAACCGGACAGACGGATGATTTCCATACGGTCAAGCAGCGGAGTCGGGATATTCAAGCTGTTTGAAGTGGCAATAAACATCACATCGCTCAAATCATAATCGACTTCGGCATAGTGGTCGGCAAACTTGTTGTTCTGCTCAGGATCCAACACCTCAAGCAATGCACTGGCCGGATCGCCGCGGAAATCGCTACCCATCTTGTCGATTTCATCAAGCAGGAATAATGGATTTTTCACACCTGCTTTCACCATGTTTTGCAGGATTTTGCCCGGCATAGAGCCGATATAAGTACGGCGGTGGCCGCGGATTTCGCTTTCATCACGCACGCCGCCCAAGGCCATACGCACATATTGGCGGCCTGTGGCTTTGGCAATCGATTCACCCAAGGAAGTTTTACCCACACCCGGAGGGCCAACCAGACACAAAATCGGGCCTTTGAGCTTGTCCATACGTTTTTGAACGGCCAAATATTCCAAAATGCGCTCTTTGACTTTTTCCAAACCATAGTGATCGGCATTCAAAATCAAATCAGCCTTGGCAATATCTTTGCTGACACGGGATTTTTTCTTCCACGGCAACTCAAGCAAAGTATCGATATAGTTGCGCACGACGGTCGATTCCGCAGACATCGGCGGCATCATTTTCAGTTTTTTCAATTCAGACAGACATTTTTCTTCAGCATCTTTGCTCATGCCTGCTTCTTTGATTTTGTTCTCCAGCGCATCCAGTTCGCCGCGCTCGTCTTCTTCGCCCAACTCTTTCTGAATCGCTTTCACTTGCTCATTTAAGTAATACTCGCGTTGGGATTTTTCCATTTGACGTTTCACGCGGCCACGGATGCGCTTCTCAACCTGCATGATGTCGAGTTCGGCTTCCAACTGCGCCAGCAGAAATTCCAAACGGTCAACAATGCCGGCAATCTCCAATACATATTGACGTTGCTCCAATTTCAGCTGCAAATGCGCGGCAATGGTATCTGCAAGGCGGCTGTTGTCATCAATACTGCTGATGGTGCTGATGACTTCGGCAGGGATTTTTTTGTTCAACTTCGCATATTGCTCAAATTGAGTCAGCAGAGTACGGCGCAAGGCCTCAATTTCAGGATTGTCCTTGTCGCTATTCTCATCAATCGCCTCAACATGGGACAAAAACAATCCGCCTGTTTCATCAACCGTCAATGCACGCGCACGACGGATACCTTCTACCAATACTTTAACCGTACCGTCAGGCAGCTTCAAAACCTGCAAAACTTGGGCGACCGTACCGGTCTGGTGCAAATCTTCAGCTTTAGGGTCTTCTGTATTAGGGTCAAGCTGGGCCAACAGGAAAACCGGATCATCATTGGCCATTGCCGCCTCAAGGGCCGCAATCGATTTAGGACGACCGACGAACAGCGGCAATACCATATGCGGATACACCACGACATCGCGTAAAGGCAAGGTAGCCAGCGCACTGTATTCCTCGAAATATTTGTCTTTTGTCGGCATAGTTAGAAATCTCAATCATTGTTAAATCAGAATGTAGCTCAAAATTGGGCTGAAGCGCTGCATTTCAAGACTTGAAAACAGCTTATCCGCACCTATTTTCGAAAACATCATTTTTAATTTTAATAGCCCGATATGGACGTTTACGATAAAATATATCGGATTTCGGGCCGTCTGAAAACTTTTCAGACGGCCCTAGTAAACCAAACAAGGCAGTAAACCATGACAGACTCAACTGAAAAAAAATCACTGATTGAATTCCCCTGCACTTTCCCCTTGAAAGTTATGGGCGTAGTTCATCCCGAATTTGAATCCGCCATCTTGGAAACCGTGCGCAAACACGCTCCCGATACCGAGCCGCACCACATCACTACGCGCCCAAGCAGCAAAGGCAACTACACCGGCGCAACCGTCAAAGTAAATGTCGACAACCAAGAGCAGCTCGACAATATCTACCGCGACCTGACTTCACACGAATTGGTAAAAGTGGTGCTGTAATGAAAATCGTGCACAAAGGCTTGGTCGATTACCTGCCGACTTTCGAAGCCATGAAGGCATTTAATGCCTCGCGTGACGAAAATACCGAAGACGAATTATGGGTGGTCGAACATCCGCCCGTATTTACCCAAGGCTTGGCCGGTAAGCCCGAACACCTCCTCATCCGCGACGATATTCCCGTTGTCCAAATTGACAGAGGCGGTCAAATTACCTATCACGGTCCCGGTCAACTGGTCGTCTATACGATGATCAATTTCAAACGCCGTAAAACCAGCGTCCGCCATATTGTTTCCGCACTTGAAAACAGCATCATCGCCACCTTGGCAGAATATGGCATCGAAGCAACCGCCGACCCCAAACGTCCCGGCGTTTACGTCGGCGAGCGTAAAATCGCTTCCCTTGGCCTGCGTATTAAAGACGGCTCCGTTTACCACGGCTTGGCCCTCAACGTGAACATGGATTTAAGTCCGTTTACCCATATCAACCCCTGCGGTTATGCCGGTATGGAAATGACCCAAATTGCCGACTATGTCTCTCCGGCACCCAGTTTGGCAGAAGTTTCAGACAAACTGACCAAGCATTTACAAAAAGAGCTGGCATAAGGCCGTCTGAAAATATTCAGCTCCAACGCCATCCTTTAACAGCCCCTCTGAACCCACAAGCCCTTAGGCCATAAAGGCCGCAATCAGCTTTTCAGACGGCCTTTATAACGACAGAAAGAACACATCACCATGAGTGAAGAAGTAAAAAACGACCCCAAACGCGGCATCAAACTGAAAGGCGCAGACAAAACTGCACGTATTCCGATTAAAGTTGTTCCATTGGAACAAAAATTGAAAAAGCCTGAATGGATTCGCGCCAAATTACCAGGCAAGAAATTCTTTGAAATCAAAAATATTCTTCGCGAACAAAAAATGCATACTGTGTGCGAAGAAGCATCTTGTCCAAATATCAGCGAATGCTTTACCAAAGGTACGGCCACATTCATGATTATGGGTGATATTTGTACCCGCCGCTGCCCGTTCTGCGACGTTGGTCATGGCCGCCCCAATATGTTGGATCCCGACGAACCTAAACACTTGGCCGAATCCGTCAAATCCATGAACCTGCGCTATGTCGTGATCACTTCCGTCGACCGTGACGACCTGCGTGATGGTGGCGCACAACATTTCGCCGACTGCATTAAAGCCATCCGCGAAACCAGTCCGAATACCAAAATCGAAATCCTCGTTCCCGATTTCCGCGGCCGTCTAGACATCGCACTGGAAATCTTGGCAGAAACACCGCCCGACGTGATGAACCACAACTTGGAAACCCATCCAAGCCTGTATAAAAAAGCCCGTCCGGGTGCCAACTACCAACACTCCCTCGAGCTTCTGCGCCGCTACAAAGAAATGATGCCCCATATCCCAACCAAGTCCGGCATCATGGTCGGCTTGGGCGAAACAGACGAGGACGTGCGCGAAATCATGCGCGATATGCGTGCCAACAATATCGAGATGATTACCATCGGCCAATATCTGCAACCTTCAGACGGCCACTTGCCCGTCTTGCGCTATGTAACGCCTGACCAATTTAAAGTTTTTGAAAAAGAAGCATACGAATTGGGCTTTACCAATGCCGCCATCGGCGCAATGGTTCGTTCCAGCTACCACGCAGACGAACAAGCAGCCGAAGCTTTGCGTGAGACCCATGGCGGGTGTAGCCACCACTAAGATGTAAATATTTGATACCTTTATAAAACAGCCTTTTCCTATCAATAACCGGAACTCAAACATTTTTGGGCTATTGATAGGAAAAGGCTGTTTTATAAAGGTATCAGCATTTTATCTATACTCGATAAACCTATTATTATAAATAAGTGTGGCCACAAAACAATAATTTCCTATCAAAGGCTTCTTAAAAATACCTTCTCCCAACAATAAAGAAATGTCCAAAATGATTAATATGTTGATTCACTAGTTTATTCGTGTAAAATAAAAAGCCATCTGCACCAGTCTTCGGACTATCCCTCTATTCTAATAGGATAACCTAATGAAACCGATGACCGTATTATTGACTGCAACCCTACTTTCAATTTCCAGTATAAGTGCTTGTAGTAATTCGGAGAACAATATGAGTATTCAACAAGAGACAGAAGCCAAATTTCATTTAAATCCTCAGCCTAAGCAGGCATACCGCCTCAAGATTAAAATCAATGATGCGCCAGGCCCCTTAAAACTCATGGGAAAGATGGGCGTTGGCTATAAAGCTGAGGATTGCACATATATCATCAATAAAATTGAAGGAGCTCCCGCCCATCCTGAAAAAAATGTGCAGTTTGATATCCATCAAATCAATGAGTTTGAATATGAATCCATTGTATATGCAGATGCTGTTTTAAATGAAGATTACTTTGGCAACGGAGTTTGTCACTGGAACCCTGAAGGATTTGGTTTTTCACTATCAGCAACGGGTAAACCGGAAGAAACTAGATTCAATTTTAGCGATATATTGGAAAAGCTACTGAGTAAAAAAACACTAACACAATATTTCTCAACACGACCATATCCTTTTTCAAAAAAAGAAGACGGTACCATTTATATTGATGATCCTACTCATTACGGCATAACACCCTCAGAGCTATATAATCCAGATCAAGACAAAGAAAAATTCAGCATTACCGTTTCTTTAGAGGAAATTCAACCATGAGTGAAATTACTAGACAACAACATGCCGATTTGGCTGTAGATGCTTATATCACACGCTCCGTTACCAAAGGAAATGAAACTATTAGAATCGGAGGTAATGAATATAAAGTAGCTGCTGTATGGAATAATCCGAAAACTGGATATTATGGTGCTGTATATCAAGATGTCCGTACCAATGACTTTATCGCTGCCCATCGAGGAACCTTAATCAGTCTTAATGATTTGAGTGATGTGTATACAGACTTAAAAATGGTTACCCGGAGTATGAATAATCAATCAGCCGATGCAGAAAAACTAACACGCATGGCTATTTCAAAAGCAGAAGAGTTTCATCGTAATCGCCCATATCTACCCAAACCTTCTGTTACTCATACCGGACACTCACTCGGTGGGACACACGTTCAAATTCAAACATACCGCTTTGGCCATGAAGGAGTGACCTTTAATGCGTATGGCGCTGTCCGTATGCATGGTGTACGACAGGGTAATGGTGATGTGATCAATTACGTTAAAGCTGCAGATGCCGTTTCTGCTGCTAATCCGCATTACGGTAAAGTTATTATTCTAGCCGAACAAGACGACCTTGCCCCTTTAAAAAAATCTGACTATAACAATAACAGCAATACGTCTGCTTACCATGCGGTGACTGCAGCAGCAAGATCATATAAAGCTCATTCATCTGATCATTTTGTGGGTAAAGATTCGATCCTTTCTGAACATAATTACACTCGTGCTCGCCAACTAGCGGAAGCAAATAAATTTATGATTTCAGACTATCGAGGTGATGTAGCTACCGCAAAAACTTTATTTGCTGCAGCCAGTTTTGCGAATGCCAATCTTTTCGAAAAAATGAAAATCATACGTAACATGACAGAAAAATTTGATAGAGATCAGGAAAAGATTAAGGAGTTTATTAATAGTGCGCCTACTCCAAAATCTATATTCGATAGTCGGTCAATGCATCTTATGCAAGATAAGGGTAAACATCCTCATAGCGATAAAACTATTTATGCTGATGCAAATAAACTTGATCTTAGCAAACCTTTAGCTTCAAATGCTTCCTCTAAAGAATTCCGTGAATACGGTTTTGCAGCATTATTAGCAGACGACAAAACAATGCAACATTCGCTAGACAGTCTACTTGCTTCCAACATTAATCGAGGTTTACAACAAAATACGGAAAAAATGTTTCAGGAGCAGGAAAGTATGAGATTGGCTGAAGAGCAATCAAGGGCTTCAGGTATATCCCGAAGCTAAGGAAAGCATATGGATCTGGACCAAAAAATTGATTATCTGACTGATAATATTATTGCTTTAGCTGGGCAAACGGAAAAGCGGGCAAAAAATGCTGAACTATTAATTTCACAAGCATTCCAAGAATTGAATACAGCAACTACCAATTTGAACCACTCAGCAGATACTATTAAGCAAACAGCCGCAGAAGAAGTACATCGTGGTTTAAATCAGTCAGTAGATAAATTTACCGAAAGGATGGAGACAAGTGGAAGATGGTTGCTCGAAAATTCTCGTGAAATTGAAAAACAGCAGCAGCAATCAGCTAAAAATTTAAAATATTTGGTAATAGCATCAATCACTCTATTTTGCCTAACTGCTCTATTATGTTTAGGTACAATAGTTTATTCTATTCAACTGGCTAATACCCAGATAAAACGTATAGAATGGGTTGAGGAAATTAATAAAGCTATTGACAATGGTAAACTGATGCGATGTGGAGAGGATGGAGGTATTTGCACCAGAATAAAAGGTAAGTCAATCCGATTGGATCAATAAGTCTATGCCTGGGCAAAAACTCTACCCAACAGCTGAGATCCAAATACAGGATTTCAGCTGTTTTTGTTCCAAATCTCCCCTTTATTTCCCCTTTTCCTCCTTGAATATTCGATAATTGGACATTCGGATCACCTTCTAGGCTACTTAGTCTGAAAAATCAGTAGGCTATTTTTCAGACGACCTTTATTTGGTCAAAATTACTATACAAGATTTTTTTAGATTTTCAAAAAATAAACCTTAGTCAGGCTCTAAAGAAAACTAAAAATTCAATCCACCGATATTTATAATGAATAGAGAAAAAAATGGGATTTATCCTTTTCCTCCTAATGGGTCTATGCTTAGTTGCAGCTGTCATTGCCTTTATCAGGCTTGCTGGATTCTACTCTAAGAAGCAGCTTGGAAAACAAGTTATTTTCTATGGTGTATTACTATTCATATTCCTACAGACCTTTATTTTTTTGAAATACGTCCGCATAAAAGAATATTGGGCATTTGATCCACTATTTACACAAATGAATTATCTATTTTTTAAACCATTTGTGCTTTCACTAGTTATCGTTCCTCTTGAGTTTGAGAAACTATCCAAATTAAGCAAAATCGTCCTATCCGGCGTGATATGCGGTGCTGCTTTTTACTACTTGGCGTTCCCACCTTTCATGACATTACTGTATTTCATTATTGCTGTGGCTTTGGCTTTTTCAAAAACTCAATATGCTCAATTTTTAAATAAGATTATTTTGATAAGCATCGTATCTTCCTTAATACTATCCTTCGTTACCATGCCGTTACTTGAAAACGTATTGGAAGCCTTAGGTACCAGACGATATTATTAAAAACAAACTATCAATTTCAAATTGCATAAATTGAAATTCAGTAGCTTAAATCTCAATAAATATCTTAATAACTATTACATCTGTCCGTGTTAAGGCCGTCTGAAATATAATGATTGAGCCAATCTTAAGTAATACAAAAAAGCGGCAAAACAGAATAAACACTGTTTGCCGCTTTTTGATTTATTTCTTTATTTTACTTCTTCAACAATTTTGCCGCTTCAATCGCATAGTAAGTCAAAATGCCATCGGCGCCGGCGCGTTTGAATGCCAATAAGCTTTCCAAAATGGTTTTTTCGCCATCAAGCCAACCGTTTTGAATGGCTGCCTGAAGCATGGCATATTCGCCGGAAACTTGGTAAGCATAAGTCGGTACGCCGAACTCATCTTTAACTCGACGGACGACATCAAGATACGGCAGACCCGGTTTTACCATTACCATATCTGCGCCCTCTTGAATATCCAATGCTACTTCGTGCAAGGCTTCGTTAGTGTTTGCAGGATCCATTTGGTAGGTTTTCTTGTCTGCCTTACCCAAATTGCCGGAGCTGCCGACAGCGTCGCGGAATGGGCCGTAGAATGCTGAAGCATATTTTGCAGAATATGCCATGATGCGTGTATGGATATGTCCGGCATCTTCCAAAGCTTCGCGAATGGCAAGAATACGCCCGTCCATCATATCTGATGGGGCAATGACTTGTGCGCCCGCATCAGCATGACACAAAGCCTGTTTTACTAAAACTTCAATGGTTTCATCGTTGAGGACATAGCCATTTTCATCGGTTAAACCGTCTTGGCCGTGAATGGTATAAGGGTCCAAGGCAACGTCGGTCATGATACCCAGCTCTGGGAATTTCTCGCGCAGTGTTCGTACTACTGTCGGTACCAAGCCTTCAGGGTTATAAGCTTCCTCCGCAAGCTCGGTTTTGTTTTGTGTTACCACGGGAAACAAAGCCAGCATAGGAATACCGAGATTCAGTGCCTCTTCAGCAGTAAACAACAATTTGTCCAAACTTTGGCGTTTGACGCCGGGCATGGATGGGACTACCTCTTCCTGATTCTGACCTTCCAATACAAAAACCGGATAGATCAAATCATCTGCCGTCAAAGTATGCTCGCGCATCAGGCGACGTGAAAAATCGTCTTTACGCATACGGCGCATACGGGTGTTTGAGACATAACGCGGAGGGAAATTCATAATAATTGCCTTTAAATGATGAAGTCTTAAAATCAGTCTTCGACTTGACGCATGGCCTTAACCGAACGCTTGATTTCGTTGAGTGTATCGGTTTTATAACCGCTACGTTCCTGTTCGGTCATGCCGTTTTGATCCAATTTGGCGATATTTTTCAATGCCTCGGCATACTGGCCGTCTGAAAGTTTTTCCTGTTTGATATGCCAACGGTTTTTCACTTCGGAAGCCGTCCACAAGCCTACTTTGTTGTAGTAGAACAAAAT
Organism: Neisseria sp. HMSC069H12; assembly: GCF_001812735.1. Lineage (NCBI taxonomy): Bacteria > Pseudomonadati > Pseudomonadota > Betaproteobacteria > Neisseriales > Neisseriaceae > Neisseria > Neisseria sp. HMSC069H12. The sequence continues at coordinate 84,524 of NZ_KV810246.1, read as the reverse complement.
GCTTGCCGCCAGCGTTTTCATATCGCTGTCAGGCTTGGCACTGCCGATACTGCGGCCGATACGGTTGTTGCGTTGATCGACCGCTTGGTCGGCAAGGTAGCGGCTGAAGTAGTCGTCTTTACCTTCACGCAACTCCATATCCGTCAGACGCGCATTACCTGCTTTTTCTGCAATAATGCTGTCGAATTTGGAAGCAATCGCCGCCTGCCACAATGCTTGACGTACAGCATTGACCTGTGTTCCCCTGCTGTCGCCGTTTGCTTTATCGTCCAGACCTGAACGCTCGGCAAAACGTGCCGCATTGCTGGTCATATTGATTAAACCTTCGTCTTCCATGCCGATAACTTGGGCGGCTACGGGATGGTTCAGCGCGAATTGAGCCATTTTGCTACGGCGGCTTTGATCTTCCTGATAAGATTGACAACCGGACAATACCAGCATGCCGAGAACGGCGCATTGAATGTGTTTTTTAATATGTTTCATGATGTAACTATCGATATTATTGTGTGAGTTCAACTTCTTTGTTTAACATAGAAACGCCCGTAAGCGTAAAATAATTTCCATACGGCCAAATCGGCGCATGAATGGCTATTTTATAATAAAAATAAGGCTGTCTGAAAACTTTCAGACGGCCTGAGTATTTTTTAACCTAGCAAGCTGCGAATCTGCGGCCAGTAAAACAGGCAGGCTATCGAGCAAATAGCAATGCTGATACCGGCTGCATTAATGCTGCTGATTTTTTCCTTAAATATTGCTGCACCAATCAGCGTACCCAAAACAATCACGCCAATATTCATACCGGCAAATACCAAGGTCGGATTATCTTTCATGATTTGGTGTGCCGTAATATAAGTCACGATGTTCAAGAAGTTCAAACAGCCCAAAACCATACCACCTAAGATACCCTCTTTGGTCCATTTGCTTCCTTTGGCAAACAGGTAGCCAAACATCAAGATACCGGCCAAACAAAACGCCACCAGCAAATTACCGGCAAACGCGGTACCGCTTTTGGCTACTTGTTTGAACAAAATATCAATGATGCCATAGCCGCACCAAACGCCTAAAAGCAGCATCACTTGCGTGCTGAAGCCGCCGGATTTCATGCCGCCATCGCTTTTCCAAAGTAAGAAAAACAGTGCCGTAAATGCCAATACCAAACCAATCAGACGGCCTTCGGTCAGTTGCTCATGAAACAACGTAAACGAAGCAACAATGGGTAAAAACAGCGAGAGGCGTTGCGCCGCATCTGATTTGACGATACCTGCCGCATCTACGGATTTACCCATAATGACAAATACGGTTGGCAGCAAAATGCCCAAGGCCGCAAAAAGCCACCACGTCGGTAAAAATACCTGCGGATTGCTCAAATCAGGCTTTAACACCAGCATGGTCAAAGTGACGGCAACGATGTAGTTCACCGCCACCGCCTGCTCGATATTGATTTTTTGCTTGCGCGCCACTTTCAGCAATACGGACACCAACACGCTGCAAACGATACTTGCCAATAAATATGCCATGCTTTAGAACCATCCTTGAGTGGAGACGGGCTTATCTTCATTCAGTTTAATCAGTCCGATGACTACACGGTAAATAAACCAAATGGCAGTCACCAACAGAATCAACCAACCAATTAAGATAAGTATAGTTAATCGTCCTAAAAGCAGACCAATCAAAGACACCCAAAATGTCTTAATCAGCCAATCAATATGGCTGGCGTAAATACTGCCTTGTGCTTCATCGCGCTTGATAAACGCCAAAATCACACCGATTACGGGTGTAAACAAAATCAACAGACCCAAGGCGTATGTCACATAAGCAATAAAAACATAGTTTTTCACTTCGGAATTGGACGTATTGACCACATTCGCCGCCGTATTATTGCTCTCTATATTATTGCTCTCTATATTATTGCTCTCTGTATTATAGTTTGCCGTATGATTGGCCGCCGTATCATTGAAGCTGTTGTCTTTGACTCCCTGACGCTCGTACTGCATAGCCGCATCATAAGCCAGACGTTTTTCCGGATGAGACAATACTTCAAACGCCTGTCCGATGGCTTTAAACCGCTCCGCATCTTTCTGAATATCCGGATTGGCCACCAATTTGCCGTAAGCCTCGCGGATAACGTTGATATCAGCATCCTGAGACACGCCCAAAACTTCGTATAAATTTACTTGTTCCATCTATATTCCCCTCCTTTATGCGTCCACTGCAACATGAACATTTTGCGGATTGAGCGTCCGCAGGTTTTCAGGCTTCATGCCCACGATAAACCCACGTTTGCCGCCATTGATAAAAATCTCGTCCAAAGCCCAAATACTTTCTTCCACATAAACCGGCAAAGCGGTTTTCATACCGAACGGTGATGTACCGCCGACCAAATATCCAGTCCATTTCGCCGCCTGATCCGCTGTTGCCGGCTCGATGTGTTTCAAGCCTAGCTCACGCGCCAGATTTCGGGTGGAAATATGTTTGTCGCCATGCATTAAAACAACCAAGCCTTTTTTATGCTCATCCTGCAAAACGATCGTTTTGATGACTTGATGCTCGGGCTTGCCCGCACATTCGGCAAAACGCGCCGTACCGCCATGTTCTTCATATGCGTAAACATAAGGGACAAAATCGATTTTCTTACTGCGTAAAAAGCGTACTGCCTGCGTAACCGGATATTCTGCTTTACTCATGGGTTGTTTCCCGCCATCCTTTTCAGACGGCCCCTCTTAAATGTGGAACGTAAACAGTCGCAATGTTACCATACCTTCTTTTTGAAATCAGGAGACAACATGGACATCCGCTATCTTGGTGCAAGCAAACGCTATTCGGAAGCCGTCGTAGCTAACGGCTTGGTTTTCCTCTCCGGCATGGTTCCCGAAAATCCTGAAGCCGATGCCAAAGCGCAAACTGAAAATGTTTTGGCGCAAATCGATTCATGGCTCGCACAATGCCAATCCGACAAAGCCCATATTTTAGAAGCCACCATCTATCTGCCCGATATGAACGACTACGCCGCTATGAACGAAGCCTGGGATGCATGGACAGCCCCCGAACGCGCTCCGGCCCGCGCCTGCGTGGAGGCGAAACTGGCTTCTCCCGACTGGAAGGTTGAAATCAAAATTACCGCCCTTCAAATCAAATAAAGAGCAAATATCAGGCCGTCTGAAAACGCCGCTTCAACCAAGCAAGCGCAGTTTTTCAGACGACCTTTATTCTTTTGCGGTACAATACCGCCCTTAAATTTTTCTATTATTTCAAAGCACAAACAGCCATGTCCAAAAAAACCAAGCAAGAATTAGAAAACAACAAACTCAGCAAACGCCTGCGCCACGCCGTCGGCGATGCCATTAACGATTTCAAAATGATCGAGCCGGGCGACAAAATCATGGTCTGCCTCTCAGGCGGCAAAGACAGCTACGCCCTTTTAGACATTCTGTGCCAGCTTCAAGCCAGCGCGCCGATTGATTTTGAACTGGTCGCCGTCAATCTCGACCAAAAACAGCCGGGCTTCCCTGAAGAAGTATTGCCGACCTATCTCGAAAGCATCGGCGTTCCCTACAAAATCGTTGAAGAAGACACTTATTCCACCGTCAAGCGCGTATTGGAAGAAGGTAAAACGACTTGTTCACTGTGCAGCCGTTTGCGCCGAGGCATCCTCTATCGCACTGCAAAAGAATTGGGCTGCACCAAAATCGCCTTGGGACACCACCGCGACGACATCCTCGCCACTATGTTCCTGAATATGTTTTACGGCGGCAAACTCAAAGCCATGCCGCCCAAACTGGTAAGCGACAACGGCGAACACATCGTCATCCGTCCTCTCGCGTATGTCAAAGAGAAGGACTTGATTAAATACGCCGAGCTGAAGCAATTCCCAATTATCCCATGCAACCTCTGCGGCTCTCAGCCCAACCTGCAACGCCAAGTCATCGGCGATATGTTGCGCGACTGGGACAAACGCTTCCCCGGCCGTATCGAGTCTATGTTCTCCGCTCTACAAAACGTCGTTCCATCGCATTTGGCCGATACCGAACTTTTCGACTTTGTCGGCTTGGAACGCGGTCAAAGCCTGAAACACGGCGGCGACTTGGCGTTTGACAGCGAAAAAATGCCGGAACGTTTCTCCGACGGCAGCGAAGAAGACGAAAGCGAAATTAAAATCGAACCGCAAAAAACCGAACGCAAAGTCATCAATATTTTGGCAAACAAACCCAAAACCTGCGGTATGTAACCGCGTTTAGACATTCAGACGGCCTTTCGGTAGCTATTGACTGAAAGGCCGTCTGAATATTTAGGCATATTTTCATTTTCTTGCATAAACCTTTATCGCAATCCGGCAAAACGCCCTCATAATACCGCCGTTATCCACCCCTCCATCAAAAGGAAAACCATGACCACCATTCTGATTATCCTCGGTTTAATCGCCATTGTTGTCGGCATTTTAGGCACTATTTACCCTGCCTTGCCCGGACTGGGTTTGATGTTTGGCGGCGCATGGCTGTTGGGTTATGCCGGCGATTATCAAGTGTTTGGCTCGGGTACGCTGACCTTTTTGGCCATTGTTGCCGTATTCGGTACTGCAATGGATTATGTGGCGGGTGCATTGGGTGCAAAATATACCGGCGCAAGTAAAACCGCGGTTTGGGGTGCATTTATCGGCGGCATCGTCGGCGCATTCTTCTCTATTCCCGGCTTGTTGCTCGGCCCGTTGACCGGAGCGGCCATCGGCGAATTTATTGCACGCAAAGACACTTGGCAGGCAGGCAAAGTCGGTATCGGTACGTTTATCGGCTTCATCATCGGTACCGTAGCCAAAATCGGCTGCGCATTGACCATCGCACTGACCATCCTGTTTGTTTGGTTAGCCTCATTCTTCTAAATAAAAAATATTAAAGGCCGTCTGAATTTCAAGTATTCAGACGGCCTTTTTATTTCATTGGTTATTTGCCGCAGCAAGCTTTGTACTTTTTACCGCTGCCACACGGGCAAGGATCGTTACGCCCCACTTTTTCGCCTTCACGGCGTACGGTTTGCGGCTTATTGATGATGGCCTGCCAGTACCAGTAAATATCCAGCAGGACATGTGGCAAATCAGATTCCAGCTGGGTCAGCTCTTTTTCATTCAGATGCAAGATGACTTCGCCGTTTTCCTCATCATCATAGATACCACCCAAAGCCATAATCGGATAGAACAAATCTTCAAATTCTTCCTGTTCGACTGCTTCAAACCAATCGGTAGGCACAATATCCAGTGCATAAAGGTAGGCATTACACCAAGTGTAGAAATCCGGATTACCGGCTTCATCTTCATAAAACCACAGATCAGGCAGGATTTTTTCGTTGAGCTTCATGCGCATATCGGCGGCCATTGCCATGACCAAACGTTCGATTTCGGTGCGCTCTTTGGCATCAAACAAAGATTCCTCACCCAAAATCTCTGGCAGCCAGTTGGTCGGATTCAAAGCATCCGGACCGCTCAATAAAGCCATCATAAAACCTTGAACCTCATCACAACGCATGGTGTTATGGGCTTCAGATTTATCATCCAGCAATTCCATCAAGCGGCTGCGTGCCGCTTCATCAAAAGTCAGTATTTGCATTTTTGTTCCTTAAAATAAAATCGTATTATTGTTTTCAGACGGCCTAGGCATGGATACGTTGCCGCATTTGTTCAAACAGACAAACCGTTGCCGCCATCGCGACATTCAAGGATTCGGTTTGCCCCAACATGGGGATTTTGACACAGGCATCAGCCTTCTCTTTTACCGTTTCGCTCACGCCGCTGCCTTCGTTGCCAAACACCCAAGCACAAGATTGACTGAGGTCCATCTCATACAAACCGATATTGCGACCGCCCAAGGCAGTTGCCCAAATTTGATGCTGATACGTTTCCATCCAAGCGGATAATTCCACTCGATTGAAAATAGACAGCAGAAAATGCGCACCCATCCCCGCTCGCAACACTTTGGGCGACCAGATATCCACGGAATCATTGCCGCACACGATTTGCCTGATTCCGGCTGCCGCCGCGCTGCGCAAAATCGTGCCTGCATTGCCGGGGTCTTGTACCCGCTCCAATACTACGCAATCGCCGTCTGAAGGCAAACCTGCCTGCTGCGGAATATCAATCCAAGTCATCACATCATCGGCATCGGTCAGACTGGTGATTTTAGACAGTGCTTCGTTACCGACCCAAGTAATCAATCCCTCGTCCAACTGCGCCGTAATTTCTTGAATTTCAAGATGTTGCTGTTTCTTTTCAGGCAAGTAAACCTGTTTGGGCGTACCGCCGCTTTGCAAATAAGTTTGCAGCAGATGTACGCCTTCCAATACGGTTTCACCGCTTTCACGCCTTGCTTTGGCCTGCGTCAGTAGACGGAATAAATGTTTGAGCTGTTCGTTTTGAGCAGAGGTAATCAGTTTCATGGTGCGCATTATAACTGTTTTAACTTCCTTGAAGCTATGCTTTCAGACGGCCTGACGGTTTCACTTCGAAAATAAAAAACCCTTGCAATGAAGCAAGGGTTTTACATGATTTCATTTTTTACTGCACAACAGTCTGCTGCTCATTTTGCTGCTCGGTACGGACAGTCGGACGGTTTTCAAGTTTGCCGTCTTTTGCCGCATTCGGCACAACAGTTTCGCCAGGCTCGGAAGCTGCTTTATCACTAGGCGTACCGCTTACCGGAATAATATCTTGGGCAGGCTGAACATTAGACTTCTCTGCAACCGGCATAGCGTCACGAGAAGTTTGCGGTGTAAATTGCCATACTGCAACAGCAATCGCACACACGCTGGCAGCAGCCGCGAAGAATTTGAAGAAGCCGCTATTGGCCGCTTCATGCTGAGCATATTTTTCCTGTTTGCCTTCAGCCTCGGTTTGAGGCACTATAAATGCTTTGCTTTGCATGGTTTCACCTGCAACACTCGCCGCAGCACCCTGACGGATACAGTCGCCGATAATGTGGTACTCATGCCAAGCGCGCAAGGCCTCCTCGTCTGCCAATACGGCATCCAGCATCTCATCAGTCAATGCTTCACCGTCCATCAATGCAGACACATACTCCAATGCTTTATTTGTTTTGTCATTCATTTTTATTACCACCTTTGATCTTCAGAAGTATCCAACAGCGGCCGCAAATCTTTTGCAATCAGTTCACGCGCTCTGAAAATACGCGAACGTACAGTACCTATCGGACAATCCACTACCCGAGCTATTTCTTCGTAAGACAAGCCATCCATTTCCCTAAGTGTAATGGCTTGACGCATATCGTCTGGCAGTTGCGCAATGCTTGCTTCGACGGTCTGCAAGATTTCCCGATTCATCATTTCAGATTCCGGCGTATGGTAATCTGCAATCTGATCGGTTAAATCAAGAACATCTCCCTCCTCATTGGCTGCTTCCGAACTGACAAAAAACTGGCGACCCGAAGTGGTCAGAAAATTCTTTGCCGTATTGATACCGATACGGTACAGCCATGTATAAAACGCACTCTCACCGCGAAAATTAACCAGCGCACGATAAGCCCTAATCATTGCCTCTTGGGTTACATCGTGCACTTCATGCTCATCCTGAATAAAACGGGAAATCAGTCTGTTTAGCCGACGCTGATATTTGGACATCAGCATCTCGAATGCCTTATGGTCACCTTTCTGCGCGCGCTCCACCAAAACTTGATCTATTTGGCGATCGTTCATACCCAACCTTTAATCGTTTTACTGCTTTAAACCAAAAAATAGTAAAGCGTGCTGTGCACAATAAAGACAGCATCGCTTTGAAAAAGTTCCACAAGATTACATTTAATCGCAAAAGTTTATTCGTATAGATACTCTAATACAAGCTATATTGCTTATTATATCTACACTTAGCACAAGTAGTTAAATTACTAATACTTATTAAATTTAAAGTTAGTCTCTTTACTTTTCTACTATATATTTAGCTAACTTTTCATGAACAGGCAGATAGCCTTCCCCTATTTGAACATCGCTTCCCACCCGAAGATTAATAACAGCAAGGCACTTGTTGTCCATACTTAGGATAATCGGCCAATATTTACGGACGAATGGCACAATATGACACTCTTGCAATAGTTTTTCGACTGATTTTTCCCTCTGCCCCGACTGAATCACATCACCTTTGGCCACATTTCGAAATACCGCCTGCTTCTCCAACTCCTCTTCTGACAAACCTCCCTTAAAGGGTAATAAAACGAAACCGTTTTCCAGCAAAATATCTTTCAGACGGCCTCGAACTTCCCTGCCATTACACCAAGGCAGTTTTTGAAACTCACTTTCCTGACAAACAAACAGCTTATCTCGATATACGACTAGTTTCCCGTTTGGCAAACTCAACTGCGCCTGTTCCGCGGTTTCCAATACTCGGGCAAAATCGGCAATGCTGTGATAAGAAGGTAATGATTCCGTTTGCTTTCGCAAAAAATACCAAAGCAACCGACGGCGCAAGAGCGGCGTACATTGCCGCCACAGACTGATACTGAATATTCCATCCGGACTGATGCGCTGGTATTCAGACTCAATCAATTCATCTAAAAGCTGCAAATCTTCCTGCAATAATCGGATATTGGCACAAATTTGCCGCTCAAAATTCGGAATCCGCTGCTGCCATTGCGGCAATGCCTGATTTCTCATCCAATTGCGTAAATAGACGGAATCCTCGTTACTTTCGTCTTCGACAAAAGACAGCCCCCATTGTTGCGCATACTCTGCCAATTCCTGACGGGAAAATGCCAAAAGCGGCCGCCAGATTTGGATCTTTTCATTTAAATCACGCCATACCGGCATGGCCGCCATACCGCGCAATCCGCCGCCGCGTACGGCCGACAGCATAAATGTTTCGATTTGATCATTACGGTGATGGGCCAAAACAATAATTTTCTTCAGGCCGTCTGAAAATGCCTGATATCGGGCAGCCCTGGCCGCCGCTTCCAAACCATTTCCTTGTTTTTCCACATTGACACGGCACACCCGCAAGGCAACATTCAAACGCTGACAATAATCCTGACAAAATTTTGCCCAACTGTCGGCATTGGTGCTTAAACCATGATGAACATGGACGGCACGCAAATCAAAACGGCGGAATTCACGCATCCGGTGCAAAAGATGCAGCAGGACAACGGAATCCAATCCGCCGCTCAAACCGACTTCAAAAACAGTATGGTTCGGCGAATCAGGAAAAGCTGCTTGAAAACTTTTAAATAGGGAATCAGGAGATAGTTGCGACATTTCAGACGGCCTGAAATTATGAATGACTCAAAAATAGAATACAAAAAAAGCAAGCAGCGGCATCTGCTTGCTTTTTCAGCAGTCAAACTTATTTATCGGTAAATTTACCGTAAGCCATGATGCGGTCGAAACGGCGGGAAAGCAAGTCAGGCATGGCCATGCTTTGCGCTTCGCTTAATTGCTGTTCCAAAACGGTTTTGACGTTTTTCATCGTGGTTTCAAAATCACGGTGTGCACCGCCCAACGGCTCGTCAATGACTTTATCGATGAGATCCAATTCTTGCAGGCGTTTGGCGGTAATGCCCAATGCTTGCGCGGCGTCTGCTGCTTTTTCGGCAGTTTTCCAAAGAATAGAGGCGCAACCTTCGGGAGAAATCACCGAATAGGTCGAGTATTGCAGCATATTGACGTAGTCGCCGACAGCTACTGCCAACGCACCGCCCGAACCGCCTTCGCCGATGATGGTGCACAATACCGGTACATGCAGGCGGGTCAGTTCGTACAAATTACGGCCGATGGCTTCGGACTGGCCGCGCTCTTCCGCGCCAATGCCCGGATACGCACCCGGAGTATCGACAAAGGTCATGACCGGAATATTGAATTTCTCGGCAGTCTGCATCAAGCGCAGTGCTTTACGGTAACCCTCAGGACGCGGCATACCGAAATTGCGGCGGATTTTTTCTTTGGTATCGCGGCCTTTTTGATGGCCGATGACCATCACGCTTTGACCGTTGAAACGTGCCAAACCGCCGATAATGGCATGATCGTCAGAATAATGGCGGTCGCCGTGCAACTCTTCAAAATCGGTAAAAATACCGTTGATGTAGTCCAAAGTATAAGGACGCTGCGGATGGCGGGACACTTGTGAAATTTGAGCCGGAGTCAGCTTGCTGAAAATTGACTTGGTCAACTCGTTGCTTTTCTTTTGCAGTCTGGCAATCTCGTCGGAAATATCGACGGCAGATTCGTCTTGTACGAATCGCAACTCGTCGATTTTATTGGTTAATTCGGCGATGGGTTGTTCAAAGTCCAAAAAAACGGGTTTCATAAAACGAAGCTCTCGGTAATGGTTGCTGACATGATACGCTAATCAGACGTATTTGACAGCATTTCTCAAAGGGAAACTGCCATCTTTTGCAATAAAAAACTTTCAGACGGCCTTTAACAAAGAAATAGTATATCTGCACTAAATGTATGGCGTGCCGTATCTTATGATAAACTTCAATTCAGTTCAATCATTTCAAACAGGCTATGAAAAACGATCATGACAATTCGTCCATGCGCTTGGACAAATGGCTGTGGGCCGCGCGCTTTTTCAAGACCCGCGCGCTGGCACAAAAACATATTGAGCTGGGCAGGGTTTTGGTAAACGGCTCGAAGGTGAAAAACAGCAAAAATATTTCCGCCGGCGACACCATCGACATGACTTTGAACTCCCTCCCCTACAAATTCAAAGTCGCCGCGCTCAATCATCAACGCCGCCCGGCGCCGGAAGCGCGTTTACTGTACGAAGAAGACATGAAAACGGCTGCCGAACGCGAAGCTCAAAAACAACTCGACCAAGCCAGCCGCATCAGTGCCGCTTATCCGGACGGACGCCCAACCAAACGCGACCGCCGCCAGCTTGACCGTATGAAGCGCGATAGCTGGTAAAGCGTTTTATCCATTGTTTCAGACGGCCCTATATCCATGCCGTCTGAAAACCAAAAACAGGCAGGACATCCTGCCTGTTTTTTTATTTGTGATGATTAAAATTTATATTCTAACTGGCCACGAATAACGTTTACGTCCTGCTTATCTGTGCCGACGGTAGGCGTAACCTGTTTGCCGGCCAAATAGAAACCTTTGAATTTCCAGTTTTTCCAAGGAATATAGGTCGCACCGATTTGCACGCCTTGGACGTTTTTGCTGTAATCCTCAACAGAAGAGACACCGGACAATGAACCGACACGGCGGTAGTTCAAGAATACGTCATAAGAATTACGGACGCTCCAGTCGGCCAATTTATAGCGTACTTCAGTGAACACGCCATCATTTTTAATTTTTTGTCCGGCATCATTATAGGCTTTGATATTGGACTTGCTGACTGCGGCCATCCAATGCCAATCATCATTAAACTTGATGTCCGTACCGATTTCTCCGAAGACCGCATTTTTCTTCGCACCGCGTACATCGATATCTTTCATGTAACTGACGGTTGCGCCGACGTTGATATTCTCATTCACAGGCAACATACTTTGAACCGCGGCAAAATGTCTGCGGCGGCCGCCAATGCCCCATGTGTTGTCGTTCAGGTTGCCAGTGCGGCGGCCCGCATAGATTTTGGTAGGCAGGGTTTTATTGTCGAAGAAGATTTCGCCGCCGGTTACTTCGGTATCCCAGACGCGGCCGTAGGAAGAGAACGCACCAAATTTACCGACACGCGCTTTAATGTTGTTGTACAAAGTACCTTCGGCATACAGTTTATTGACCGGCACATCATGATCGCCGTTGAATTTACCAGTTTCCAAATCGATATTCGGCTCAATTTGCGCCACCAATTTCCAATCTTTATACAGTTTTGCGCGTAACCAAAACTCCGCATTGAAGTTGGCATTGGTATCTTCAGGCGTAGGATTGATGCTGCTGTTGTTGGCATTGATGTCTTTGGTATCCGCACGTACGCGCAAGCCACCATTCACAGTCAACAAATCATTGAAAATGCTGATTTTATCGTCATCTTTACGAATGATACTGCCGGAATTGACGTAATCGTTGGTGGTGGCCAAAGCCGCCGCATCACGTCCGCCATCAGCATTCTCTGCCAAAGAATAAGATGATGAAGCCAATAAAATACAGGTTGCAATCAGTTTGGTTTGAAATTTCATGCTGACTCTCCAAAAGAAGGTATTGAAAGTGAAGTATTCGATAAAGCGTACAAAATTATGAATTTCGTATAAATTATTCATTTTATTTACTAATTATTTTTATCGTATGTAAATTAGTGTAATCAATCAAGCAGATTTAAACGCTTTATCCTCTTTCAGCCGGCCTCTTGATTCAGGTCAACCGGAAGCCTGCTCATCAGGCTGTTCAAACTGCCATTTCAAGGCATCGGCCAATGCTGTCCTGCGTTTTTGATGGCATTCCACAGCTTTACATAATTCCTCCGCATTTCCCCAAAATACAAAACGTTCACGCGCACGGGTAATGGCAGTGTAAAGCAAAGCCTTATCCAAACCTCGGGCCTCTTCTTCACTCTCCGTCGTTGCAGGTACTGACGGCGGCAACAGCCATACTTCCCGATATTCCGAACCTTGGCTCTTATGCACCGTCATGGCAAAAGCCGATTCAAAATCGGGCAAACGGCTGATGGCAATTTTTTTGAATCCATCTTTCTCAGGAAAATATGCAGACAAGCCATTCAACGATTCTTTATCCGGTATAATCAGCCCGATGTCGCCGTTAAACACTTCCAACATATAATCATTGTGCGTAATCATGATGATTTGTCCGGCAAACCAAGGCGTTTCGCCCGAAGCCTTGCCTTGTCGTTGCAAGTATTCTTGATAAGCCTGATTCAAATCATCCGCATCCTGCCGCCAAGCCGCCAATACCACCACATCGGCCGCATGACCATAGGCGAGTGCAACATTATTCTCCGCCACGGCCTGCCAATAATCCTGTTGCTTTTGATACAGCAAGGCGACCTGCTCTTTCAGACGGCCTGATTTCATTTCCAATTCTTTGGGGAACTTGTCAAACTGTTCGACCGCAGTTTGCTTTTCCCCGGACACCACCGCTCTTGCCAAACAACCGATACCGCTGTCTGCACCAAAACGGTGGCTGAATGTCAATTTGGCATTGTTTTGCGATAAAGCCTGTGGCTGCCCTTTAATCTCAAAACCATGATCGGGCAGGTACACTTCCAGCTTTTCAGCGGTTTCTTTATCCAAAGCCGTTGGACGCGATAATGCCGCCAATACGGCTCCCAAACCAACCGACGGCAACTGGTTTTCATCGCCAAGCAACACCAAACGACAGCCGGTTGGCACGGCACGCAACAAATCCAACACCAGCGGCAAATCCAACATCGACGCCTCATCCACCACCAAAACATCCAAAGCGAGCGGATGTTCATGATTGAACGCAGGGCGCATTTGCGGCGGCCGCAGTTTCAACAATCGATGAACAGTCTGCCCTTCCAAGCTTTCCAAATGCGCTTTGATACTTGGAGACAAATCAAAACCGTCCAAAGCACGCTGCAAAGCCCGTGCCATATGCGCAGCCGCTTTGCCCGTCGGCGCCGCCAAAGCGATACGGGGCAGCTTCGTATTGTTATTGCAAATCAGACCCAAAAGCTTTGCTACGGTCGTCGTCTTACCCGTACCCGGCCCGCCTGTAATCAGCATAAAGTTTTGCAGCAAGGCCAAAGCAGCAGCATCCCGTTGCTCTTTACTGTCTTTAGTGTCAAACCAGTCGCTCAGGCTTTTTGAAGCCGCCATGAAATTCACTTCTTCCGCCTCTGCACTGGCCAGCCGTTTGATTTCAACAGCCAAATCATGTTCCAACTGCCACATTCGCCCTAAAAACAATTTCCGGCCTTGCAGGATAAGCGGTTTATCCGCATTACCGACCAAATTCGGCAAGTTGCTTAAGGCATCGATATCCTCTTTATCCAAATAAATAAACGAATGCCCGTTTTGCAAGGCTGCAAACAGTCGAACCACATAAGGCTCAATAACGGATGCCCCCTGCACTTCGTGGCGGCGGAAAAACGCTATAGCCGCATCTGCGGCAGAGGAAAGGATAGAGTCGGTCGGATTCATGGTTTAGGCTTGCTTGATACGGAAAAAAGAAAGGCCGTCTGAAAAACCGTGTTTCCATAAATGAAAACCTGTTTTTCAGACGGCCTCTATTATACCGTTCAAAGCATAAAATATTTGCCTGAAATAATAACCTTATTGCAGCACTTGCAGGCTGCCGTCTTTCATAGTCATTACCCGGTCGAAACGCTCAGCCAGCTCGTCATCATGGGTCACTACAATCAGGCTGGTGTTCAATTCGCGTTTCAAATCCAGCATCATGTCCAGCACATTTTGCGCATTTTTACGGTCAAGGTTCCCTGTTGGCTCATCTGCCAATAAGCATTTCGGCTCATTAACCAAAGCACGGGCAATGGCCGCACGCTGACGCTCGCCGCCGGAAAGTTCGCTCGGACGGTGCAGCATACGCTTATCCAAGCCAACCTTTTTCAGCATCTTGACAGCCTTCTCCTCAGCCATCGCTTTGGGCATTTTGCCGATTAAAAGCGGCATCATGACATTTTCCAAAGCAGAAAACTCAGGCAATAAATGGTGGAACTGATATACAAAGCCCAAATAACGGTTGCGCAATTCGCCTAACTGTTTTTGGCTCAAACCGCCCAAATCCTGATCCATCAGTATTACCTTGCCTTCAGACGGCATATCCAAGCCACCGAGAAGGTGCAGCAATGTGGATTTACCGCTGCCTGACGAACCGATGATACTCACGCTTTCCGCTTCGGCAACTTCAAAATCTAAATGATGCAACACTTGTACATTCAATGCGCCATCATTATAGCTTTTGCCAACGCCGGTACATTTCAAAATTGTCTTACTCATAACGCAAAGCCTCCGCAGGTTGGGTTTTTGCAGCACGCCAGCTCGGATACAGTGTGGCGATAAATGCCAAGCCAAGCGAAATACAGGCAATAACGGCAACATCCTTCAAGTTCACATCGCTAGGCAGGTAATCGATGAAATAAACCTGTGAGTTAATCAAATGCACACCAAACAGATCTTCAAAAAACGCGACAATCTTGCCGACATTCCAACCCAGCAATACACCGCATACCACGCCCACAAGCGTACCGAAGAACCCCGCAAATGCGCCCTGCACCAAGAAAATCTTCATGACACCGCCCGGGGACAAACCCAAAGTGCGCAAAATCGCAATATCGGCTTGCTTTTCCGTTACCGCCATTACCAAGGAAGAGACGAGGTTAAACGCAGCAACCGCGATAATCAGTGTCAAAATGATGAACATCATGCGTTTTTCCAACTCAACGGCTTCAAAATAGCTGCGGTTGTTAAACGTCCAGTCGCGCACCCATACTTCATCTTTTTTAGCATCAGGAATCAACTTGGCAATAAAAGACGGCGCATTCTGAGGATCAGCCAGTCGCAAACGCAGCCCACCGACATTTTCTCCCAGCCGATACAAGACTTGCGCATCCTTGATATGCGTCATGGCCAATGTGTTATCGACTTCATAAACACCCGTTTTTACCACACCGACCACATTAAACTGCTTCAAGCGCGGCACTACGCCGGCAGGAGTGACATTACCCTCTGGCGTAATCACTGTAACCTTGCCGCCAATCTCCGTACCCAATGCCTCAGCAAGCCCTTGACCCAAAATAATATCAAATTCGCCCGGCTTCAAATCGTCAAAACTGCCGGCCGGCATATTCTTGCCGTAATCAACGACATTTTTTTCTTCAGACGGCAAAATACCGCGTATCTGCACACCGCGCACTTCACCGGCGTTGGCAAGCAAAGCCTGATCGGAAACATAAGGCGCGCTGGCCAATACTTCCTTTTTGCCTTTTACAAATTCGCGCAAATTCTGCCAACCCGGCGCACTGCCGACATCGTAATAGCCGATTTCCGCATGAGGTGCGACGTTCAACAATTGACCGCGTATCTCTTTCTGAAATCCGTTCATTACGGATAAAACCACAATCAGCGCCGTTACGCCCAAGGCGATACCAGCGATTGAAATCATGGTAATAAATGACATAAAGCCGTTACGTTTTTTCGCACGCAGATAGCGCAGGCCTATCCAAGTTTCTAAAGAAGCCATTCAAAAATGCCTCATTCGTTTGTCAAAAAAGGCTTATTGTACCGTAAAACCGACAGGTCGTCCGATTGCCCGACTGATGTAGCATTCAGGGATAAAGTGTATGTAAAACCATGTATCTTCCCGTAAATTCCGCCGAAAAACTTGCACAATCGGCCAATCACCCTTATTCTGAAGCTGTGACACACTTTGTCACCATCAAAAAGGAAATACACTAATGAACAGCAAAAAATTCTTGGCTCTCGTATCCGTAGCTGTAGGTTTGTCATTCAGCTTCAACGCATATGCCGCCAAAGAAATCAAAATCAGTTCAAACAATACCGCTTACTCCGACGCCGATGTTCAAAAACTGGCAGCCACTGCTGTCGGCATGGGCGTAAAAGAACCTGTCAGCCTCAACAGCGGAAACGGTGTTGTTACCGTATCCGGCAGCAGCGCAACCAAATGTGCATTCAAAGTCGGCAACGGCGATACGCCTCAAATTCAAGGCGTCAGCTGCAAATAATCTGATTTAATCAATGAAAAGGCCGTCTGAAAGACTTTCAGACGGCCTTTTTATATTGCCATTTAAGATTGGATATTCCTTCTATCGTAAACAGCTTGAGCCAAAGTACCGGCATCCACATATTCCATCTCGCCGCCTAAAGGGATTCCCCTTGCCAATCGGCTGACTTTATAAGGAAGGTTTTTAAACAATTCTGCCAATACATATGCTGTCGCATCGCCTTCGGCTGTGAAGTTGGTTGCAATGATAATTTCCTCAATATCGCTCACCTGCAAACGGGCAACCAGCTTATCTAATGCTACTGCCGAAATATCCATGCCCTGCGCCGGACTGACTTGCCCCATCAAAACAAAATACAGGCCGTCATGACAATTGGCCGCCTCCATACTGGAAACATCCGCAGGCATATGCACAATCATCAAGCGGCTTTTCTCACGTTTTTCGTCCGCGCAAATTTCACACAAATCACCTTCGCAAAATGTGTTGCACATCCGACAATGCTGCACCTGTCTCAAGGCAAACTGCAAAGCATCCACCAACTCCTGCGCTTCTTCGCGTTTGTACTGTAAAAGCTGGTAAGCCATGCGTTGTGCGGATTTAGGGCCGACATTGGGCAGGATTTTTAATGCATTAATCAAGCGGACAAAGGCATCAGGATTTTTACTCATGATTTCAGACGGCCTTTTAAAAGATAGCTAAAAATAAGAAAACAGCCGGAATTCATCCGGCTGCCCTACTCAAAAATTTCTGCTTATTCGGCAGCATTATTAACTTGCTGTGCACCTTGCGTACGATCGATTTTCTTACCCAAATACTGGAGTAAATTATCGAACACATTCGCAGAAAGCTGCTGAACCAAAGCCTGTTTGGCAGCCGGAATCTGTGAATCGGCATTTTCAGGAGCAGAAACGCTCTGAACTTCCATAATCACCGGTGCAGGCATACCTTCCAATAATGCGTACGCAGGTTTACCGCCGACAGGACGCGCTTTCAACAAAGCCGCATAAGCTTCTGGAGACATGGTTCTGCGTGCATCTTGCGCGCTCAATTGCGAAACAGGCGACCATTGAACGTCGGCAGCTTTACCGGCTTTCAATGCAGCCAAAGTTTCTTGGGCTTTCTTCTCTGCCAGTTTGGCAGCTTCAGAGCGCAGATATGCTGCACGGACAGTGTCTTTGACTTCTGCAAATGGTGCAATTTTCTCTTCGCGCACTTCTTTCGCACGAATAACCCAAACGGTTTCGTTGTTGATGGCAATTACTTCAGAATTGTGTTTTTTCTTCAGCACATCGTCGCTAAACGCAGCATTAATCAACGTTTCAGGCAAACCAGCTTCTTTGGCGCCCGCTTTGGTCACCCACTCATCCAAGTTTTCCACTTTCAAACCTGAATTGGCGGCTGCTTTTGCCAAAGAAGATGGATCATTGAAGGTATCTTCACCCAATTTTTCTTTGGCCGCGTTAAAGGCAGAAGCTGCTTTTTTCAGTTTCAAGGCTGCCTCGATACGTGCTTTGGCTTGTTCCAAAGTCGGCTCAGCTTCGACATTCAAAACTTTAATGACGTGATAACCCAAAGACGATTTAACGGTATCGCTGACTTCGCCTTTGCCCAATGCAAATGCCGCTTTATCGAATTCAGGTCCAAAGCCGCTGCCGCCGCTTTTGCTCAGGTAGCCCAAATTGCCGCCTTTGTTGCTGCTGGACAAATCTTTGGAGTACTTGGCCGCCAGCTCGGCAAAAGCATCTGGGTGTGCTTTGAGTTCTACAGCCATTTTGTCCACTTCGGCTTTAATTTCCGCATTGCTTGCTTCATCTCCGTTAGGCATAACCGGAATGAAAATATGCGCAATTTCGGCTCTTGGCGACAAATCTACGCTTTTACTGTCGTAAGCTTTTTGTACTTCTTCCGCACTGACGGTTTGCTTGTCAGCCAAATCTTTGATGTTCAAGGCCACATATTCCAGCTTAACGGCTTGAGGAATCAAGTAATCTTTCTTATGCGCTTCATAATACTTTTGCAAAGCCGCATCATCTACTTTTACTTGTGCCGCAAATGCTTCAGGGCTGAATGTAAATGAACGAATGGTACGGGTGGCTTGGGTCAGGTTAATCAACTGACGCGCTTGCGCATCGCTGACCAACGCACCGTTTTGCACCAAATTCAACAGATTTTGCAATTGGAACTGTTCGCGGATATCTTCGACAAACTGATCCTCCGTCATTTTGCGCTGATCCAAATACTTCTTGAGCAAATCCTGACTGAATTTGCCGGAAGCATCATGGAAATTCGGATCATCCACGATAACTTGCTTGATTTGTTCCTGAGACACAGCGATGCCCATCAGCTTGGCACCCTGCTTCAGGTAAGCACGTTGCAATAAAGATTGGAATATAGCATCACGCGAAGGCGCAGTATTGCCGGCAGCTTGCTCATTTTGTATCGCAATCTGTAAAGCATGCTCGCTGACCTTCTCATCCCCGACTTTGACAATGTAATCAGAACCCGGCGAAGACAAATTATTGGCACCGAATCCGATAAAGGTCAGACCGATGATACCTAAAACAATCTGGGCGGGTGTTTTATATTTTTCAACAATATGGAACATATTTATCCGAAAGAAAAGTTTGGCGCGGCAGCCGGAAAATGCTGCCGCAAAAATCTTAAAATCCTGAAAACAGGCTCAAAGCGCGTATTGTAACGTATTTTTTCGAGGCTTGCTTTTTCAGACGGCCTAAAAACCTAAAAATGCCTTATCCGAAAATTTCCTGATACGCGTCTACTGAAAATCCGACATGAACCTGTCCTTCTTTGACCAATACAGGCCGCTTGATGATGTTGGGATTTTCCACCATCAAAGCAATGGCACCTTCTTTTGTGGCGGCAGATTCTTGCGCATCTTTATCCAACTTGCGCCAAGTCGTGCCTCTTTTATTGAGCAAAATTTCCAAAGCTACCTGCTTCAACCAGCCATTAATTAATTCGGCAGTTGGGGCGTTTTTCTTAAAATCTACAAACTCAAACTCGATGCCATTTTCCGCCAACCAACTGCGCGCTTTTTTAACCGTATCGCAATTGGGAATACCGTATAGTTTTATCATCTTATTTATCCTTGGTTTTATTTATAAAATCACAAATTCAGGCCGTCTGAAAATTTTCAGACGGCCTGAATTGAATGCCGCTTATTTCTTAGCAGCTTTCTTCACTTTAATCTTCACGCTTTTGCCTTGAGCGTTATTTTTACCTCCTGCTTTGACGGAAGCTGTTTTCGCCTGCGCCTTTTTCTTGCTTGCAGCTTTAGGTTTGCTTGGCTTAGCAGGCTTGGAGGCAGGTTTACTTTTCACCTTGCTCTTCTTTGCCTTCATGGGAGCAGCCAACGCTTCATCAATTTCTTTAACCGAAAGTTTACGCTTACGCTTTTCGACAGACTTGTCAGCAGCTATCGGCTTGCTCACAGGTTTCGCTTTTCTACTGCCACGTTTCTTACCGACTGAACCGCCGCTGACTAAGGTCAAATCAATCTTGCTGGTATCCAAATCGGCTCGCGCAACTTTTACAGTGACCGTATCACCCATGTTGAAACGGACACCGCTGCGTTCACCCTCAATCGCCATAATTTCAGGACGGAAATTGAAATAATCTTCACCTAAATCGCTGATATGAACCAAGCCGTCAATATGAATATCGTCCAGCGTTACAAAAATACCGAAGCTGGTCATGCCCGAAATCTTACCACTGAAGACTTCGCCGACTTTGTCGCGCATATAATAAGTTTTCAACCAGTTTTCCACATCGCGACTGGCATCATCGGCTCGGCGTTCGCAGAAAGAGGTATGCACGCCCAAAGCCTGCCAGGTTTTATTGGGCTGGTAAGTTTGTCCGTTCAACACAGCCTTAATGGCACGATGTACCGTCAAATCAGGATAACGACGGATAGGAGAAGTAAAGTGTGCATATGCGCTATAAGCCAGACCAAAGTGACCATCGCAATGCGGCTCATAAACCGCCTGCTGCATAGAACGCAACATCATCACTTGCAACAACTCCGCATCCGGACGGTTTTTAAATTGCTCGGCAAGCGCAGCATAGTCTTTCGGCGTCGGATTATCGCCGCCACCCAAACTCAGCCCCAGCAAACCAAGTTGCTCGCGTAAAGTGGCCAGTTTTTCGGGAGTCGGGCCCAAGTGATTGCGGAACAAAGCCGTATGTTTGTTCTTCAGCAAAAATTCTGCCGCGCAAACATTCGCCGCCAACATACATTCTTCAATCAGCTTGTGCGCATCGTTGCGGACAACAGGAACAATCTTATCGATTTTACCGTTGTCGTCGAAAATCATCTGAGTCTCAACGCTCTCAAACTCAACCGCGCCACGCTCGAAACGTTTTTTCTGCAAGATTTTAAATAACTGATACAGAGTATCGATTTGTTGCTTAAACGGATGATCCTGGCCGTCTGAAATCCAATCCCAAACTTGATTGTAAGTCAGTCGCGCATGAGAACGCATTACTGCTGGATAGAAACGGTATTCCTTGATATTGCCGGCATAGGTAATCACCATATCGCACACCATACACAGGCGTTCGACATCAGGATTGAGCGAGCAGATACCGTTGGACAACTTCTCCGGCAACATCGGAATCACACGGCGTGGGAAATACACGCTGGTACTGCGTTCTTGAGCATCCACATCGATTCCGTCATCAGGACGGACATAATGGCTGACATCGGCAATCGCCACCACCAAACGGTAATTGCGGCCGACTTTTTCAGCAAAAACCGCATCGTCAAAGTCCCGCGCAGTTTCGCCGTCAATGGTTACCAGAGGCAAATCGCGTAAGTCCACGCGTCCTTTCAAGTCGGTTTTACGCACATGATCGGGAATTTTCTTCGCAGCTTTGACACATGCTTCACTGAATTGATGAGGCAAATGGTGCTTGCGTACAGCGATTTCGATTTCCATACCGCTGTCGGCATAATCGCCCAACACTTCAATTAGCTTAGCCACTGCAGGACGATGCGCTTCAGGATACGTCTCAATTTCAGCCACAATCACTTGGCCGGATTGCGGTTTAAATTGCGCCACACTTTCAGGTTCCAGCACGATACTTTGGCTCAAACGTTTGTCTTCGGCCTCCAAAATGGCCACGCCGCGATCCATATAAAAACGACCGACCACTTTAGACTGCGCACGCTCCACCACATCCAAAACCATACCTTCACGACGGCCTCTGCGGTCGATACCGGCAGGACGAACGGTAACAATATCCCCATGCATCACGCCGCGCATCTGACGCTCATACAAAACAAAATCGCCCTCGCCCGTTGGCGTTAGCGGCACGGCAAAACCAAAGCCGTCTTTATGCGCCTCGACACGGCATTTAACCAATGCCAATTTTTCTGCCGCACACACCGCGCCACGTCTGTTGATCAACACCTGACCATCGCGCGCCATCGCTTTCAGACGGCGCTCGAAGAATTCATATTCATCTTCTGTAATCGACAATTCATGTGCCAAAGCTTCGATTTTGGTCGGTACACCTTTTTGTTCCAATAATTCAATGACCCATTCACGGCTGGGCAACGGATGAGCGTAACGTTGTTTCTCCCGCTCCAAATACGGGTCTTTTTCTCGTAAATTTAAAGATTTAGTATTTTTGTTCATTTTGATAGTTGACATTCTTTTTTTAAAATATATAATAGCTGCTTCTTCGCAGTTCAGGTAGTCAACTCTACCTTAAATTGAAGAATAAAGCAAAGCCCAGGTGGCGGAATTGGTAGACGCGCTAGCTTCAGGTGCTAGTGTCCTCACGGGCGTGGAAGTTCGAGTCTTCTCCTGGGCACCAAATAATTTGGTGCTTCTTTGCTTAAGAAAATTTAAATTGCCCAGGTGGCGGAATTGGTAGACGCGCTAGCTTCAGGTGCTAGTATCCTCACGGGTGTGGAAGTTCGAGTCTTCTCCTGGGCACCACTGATAAATCAATCAGTCAGGTTTTCATATTATTCTGAATAACCAGTCAGGATAATAGTCCACAGAGAGGTGGATGAGTGGTTTAAGTCGCACGCCTGGAAAGCGTGTATACGTGAATAGCGTATCGAGGGTTCGAATCCCTTCCTCTCTGCCATAGATACTTTTAAAAGTTTTATGAACTTTTCAAAAATGGAAAAAGCCCTTTAAATATTAAGTATTTAAAGGGCTTTTTCTTATTCAAATTGAAAAAACGCTTTTAAACAGGTTTAAATCTTTTTTGTTTTTTTGTGGTATTTTATTTGGTATTAGACAAAAACGGATTGGAAAATGCCCAAAATCGTGATCCCGTTCTTATCTTATACTAAACCATAATGATTAAAGGCCGTCTGAAAGTTTTCAGACGGCCTCTTTCTTAAAACTTACCAAATCCCAAACCATTGTTTATCAGACTGCTTTTTATTGTCGTTCTGCTGCTCGTAGTTTTGACGACGAAATTGCCAAGGTGCTTGCGGATTGTCTTTTTTCCACAAGCCTTTACGCTTTTCCTTGGCTTGTTTTTGTGCGGCCGAATAGTCGGTGTAAGCAGTTTTACTTTGTTGTTTTTGGGCATAACTTTCATAATGCCATGCGGCGCCATCCCGTATCTGCATCAAATTCAAGTCAATCGTGCCGACTGATACTTGGGCAACTTCGCGCTGGTAGCGGTCGGCTTCAAACACGCGGACTTTGGCTTTTTTATGCAATGCGGCATCAATCAAATTGTCTCGTGATTGCGTACCATAGGCCTGATTGATTTCCGGCGCATCGATATAGGCCATGCGGATTTTGTGTTTCCTGCCGTCGCTATCGATAATGTGCATGGTATCGCCATCATGAATTTTGATGATTTTCCCGTTGTATGTGTAGGATTGTCGCGATGACTTTTGTTTTTGTTCCGATTTGGGTTTAGCTTCGGCTTTGGTGTCAGATGTGGCTTTGACGACATTTTCACCCAGCCATTCATTGACCTTTTCCAAACCGATATTGTCGCCTTGTGCCAATGTTGCAGCAACGCTTACCCCTGTACGAATCAACTCAGTATCGCGTGAGCTGTAACCAAGCGCGCCCAAAACGGATAAAACAACAGGCAACCATTTTATAATTTTACTGATTTGCATATTTTGCCAAATTGAAGGCCGTCTGAAAGACCTGATGCACTTTCAGACGGCCTTTAAGATTAATTAATCTTTATTAATCCTGACAAGGCAGGATGACTTTTGCACCTTCTGCCGTACCCAAAACCAATACATCGGCGGCATCACGGGCAAAAATACCGTTTTCGAGTACGCCGGTGATTTTATTGATTTCGTCTTCCATTTTCAGGGCTTGGTCGATATTGAGTCCGTGAACATCAACGATTTGATTGCCATAGAAAGTCGTATAGCCGACACGCAACTCAGGCTGTCCGCCCATGGCAAGCAGTTTGCGCGACACCAGCGAACGGGCATTTTCAACCACTTCTACCGGCAATGGGAATTTACCCAAACGGGAAACATATTTGCTTTCATCGGCAATACAAACAAATTTATCGGATGCACTAGCCACGATTTTTTCGTTCAAATGCGCACCGCCGCCGCCTTTAATCATTTGCAGCGCGTGGTTAACTTCGTCTGCGCCGTCAACATAAACCGCCAAACCCATCACTTCATTCAGTGAAACTTCTGGAATCTCATATTTCGCCAAAAGCTCGCTGGATTTTTTAGAAGTAGACACGGCACCCTTGATTTTCTTACCGCTTTTACCCAAAGCTTCGATAAAAAAGTTGATGGTAGAGCCGGTACCGATACCGATGTATTCGTTTTCAGGAACAAATTCCACCGCTTTTTCGGCGGCAATACGTTTGAGTTCGTCTTGAGTTGCCATGTTGTCAGTCTTTCAGTTTGAATAATAAAGTAATTTTAAGCTCTTAGGCCTTAATCAGCAATACTGCCGCTTGCGCTTCAATGGCTTCCATACGTCCCAGATAGCCAAGTTTTTCGTTGGTTTTACCCTTGATGTTCACGCAGCTTTCAGGCAAACCCAAATCTGCGGCAATATTGGCGCGCATTGCCGGAATGTGTGGCGCAAGTTTTGGCTTTTGCGCAATCACAGTCGTATCGACATTAACCACCTTCCAACCCAATTCCTGCACGCTTTGATAAGCCTTGCGCAACAGCACACGGCTGTCTGCATCTTTGAATTCGGCTGCGGTATCAGGAAAATGACTGCCGATATCGCCCAAACCGGCCGCACCCAACAGGGCATCGGTAATCGCATGCAAAAGCACATCGGCATCTGAATGACCCAGCAAGCCTTTTTCAAACGGAATGTTGACGCCGCCGAGTATCAAATCTCGGCCTTCGACCAACTGATGGACATCATAGCCCTGTCCGACACGGATATTCATGTTTGTTTCCTTAAATAATGGGTTTTGATTGTTCAGACGGCCTTGAGCAACAATCTGACAATGTATTCATCTTGCGGCAGCGTCAATTTCAAATTGCGCGTATCGCCCTGCACCAAGCGCGGCCGGATACCCAGTTTTTCAACAGCTGATGCTTCATCCGTAATCTCACTTAGATCATCAACCGATAAAGCTCGGTGTAACAAGGCCGTCTGAAAAAGCTGCGGCGTTTGCGCTTGCCATAATCCTGCGCGCGCAACGGTTTCATCAATATGATGACTGCCGTCTGAGCGCTTGAGCGTATCGGCCACCGGTATGGCCAAAATACCGCCTTCATCATTCTCACCCGCCTCATCAAGCAAACGCGTTAACGCTTCAGCAGGCAGGCAACAGCGCGCGGCATCATGAACCAAAATATTGTCTTGTGCCTCGGCCAAACCTTGCTCCAATAAAACGGACACACCATTGCGTACCGTTTCGGCACGACTTGCCCCGCCTACTCGAAAGACGCGTACTTTCTCAGACACGGCCGTCTGAAAAACCGAATCTTCCGGCGAAAGAATAACGGCAATTAAATCTATGCGGGGGTGTTTATCAAAGATTTCTATGGTATGTTGCAATACGGTTTTACCATTGATTTCAACATATTGTTTGGGTTTTCCTGCGCCAAATCGCGCTCCCACACCGGCAGCAGGAATCAAAGCAATATTGCGGCGCATCATGCTGACGCTCCGGCATTGGCCTCATCAGGCGTTTCGGCCTTACGCCATATACACGCTTCGCCTAAATCGTCCAAATATTTTTCATGTGCGGCCAGCTCGTCCGCATTGGCTTTGATAACTTTCAACTGCGACGTACGTTTGGTTTCGGCAATAACGGTTTGTTTGACTTCGCCCTCTTCTTCCGCCTCGCCGCCCATCAGGTCGAACTGCTGACGCGTCATAGCAAGATAGACTTCACCCAAAAGCTCGCAGTCGATTAACGCGCCGTGCAAGACACGTTTGCTGCGGTCAACGGAAAAGCGGTTACACAACGCATCCAAGCTTGCCTTTTGCCCCGGAAACATTTCACGCGCCATGGCCAGCGTGTCTGTAACTTTGCAACCGAGTTCCTCAATAGAAGGCAAACCCATGCGGCGGAATTCCATATTCAGGAAGCCGACGTCAAACTTGGCATTATGGATAATCAGCTCTGCGCCACGGATAAAGTCGGCAATCTGTTTACCCACTTGGGCAAACGGCGGCGCATTCTTCGCTTCCAATACTTCAATCGTCAAACCATGCACCTTCGCCGCTTCCTCCGGCATATCGCGTTCGGGGTGGACATATAAATGAAGGGTGGAGTTGGTCATTTGGCGGTTGATCATTTCCAAGCCGGCAAATTCGACCAGACGGTCGCCGTTTTCAGGATAAAGACCCGTGGTCTCCGTATCGAGGATAATCTGACGTTGGCTCATGGTTGGTGGTTTCTGCAATTATCAAAACGTCCTGAATCATACTGAAGGCCGTCTGAAATGTATAGTCAGCAAAACTTTAGCTGCTTTTGAAATACCCTTTTTAGCTGGATTTTTTCAGACGGCCTTTATTCTTTTCTCATTTAATGGCCATCTATTACAACATTTTTGAGTAGAAAACCCAATTTCTAAAAAAATTTTTAAATTTAATTTCTTTAATAATTAATACCTTACTTACAAATTAAATAATAGGAACAATTATCATTTGCGAATTTAAAAAATCGCCGTATAATACAACCCATCGAAACAAAACAACCGCACAACAGAATGAAAGGAGAAGAAAATGCCCGAAAGTATTTTTAAGCAAGTCTCCCTTGACATTCTGAGACTGCACCAACAAGCCATCCGCTCTTTAATCGCTACCAAGTGTTGCGACGAATGTGAAGTACATGACGCAGTATTCATTACTTTAGATGGCCGATATTATGTTTGGCTCCCTTGCATGGGTAAATCGCCCCAATCAGAAACCGGCATCCTGCTGATTGAAGATGAAGATGGCAATACACGCTTGAGCTGGGTTGCCGGTACACGCGAAGTCAAACAAAAAGACAGTCTGTACAACCGCGTTGTTTCCGCCCTGCAAAGAAAAATGCAGCGCACGAAAAACAAGTTTATCCAGTCGGCAAACGCCCGATTGCTTGAGCTGACGCCTCAGCAAGGCCGTCTGACGACAAACAGCAAAGATTTCTCGCTTTCACCGCATGACCTGATGAAAGCACTTTATCCGGCAACACATCAAATAGGAGAATTTGCCCTGTAACAGTTTTTGGTAGTGGTTTGTGTTCCTTTTGCGCCCCTTAACATTTTAAAGGGGCGATTTTTTTACCCCTACTTTTCAGACGGCCTAAACACCGGTTTTCCAGTACAATAAAGGCCGTCTGAACATTTCCTACTCTTCAACCATGCAACTGCTCAAATACATCCAATCGCAAGGCCTCGGCAGCCGCAAGCAATGCCAATGGCTGATAGACAATGACTGCATTGCCATCAACGGCGAAATTTATAATCGTGCCAGAGACGATATTGACCCGTCTCAAGTGCACACCCTGTCTGTTGACGGCGAAGAAATTGCCGCCGTCCCCATGCCCTATTTCTACATTCTGCTTCATAAGCCTGTAGATTACGAGACCTCGCACAAACCTCAGCAATATCCAAGCATCTTCAGCCTGTTTCCCGACCACATGCGCAATATCGATATGCAGGCAGTCGGCCGCTTGGATGCAGACACAACCGGCATTATTCTGATTACCAACGATGGGCAATTTAACCACCGCGTTACCTCGCCCAAACACAAAGTTCCGAAGCTCTACCGCGTCACTTTGAAACATCCTGCCGACGATACCCTTTGCACCACACTCAAAAACGGCGTCCTCCTGCATGACGATAATGAAACCGTAACCGCAGCCGAAGCAGTATTGGCCGACCCAACCACATTGATGATGACCATTACCGAGGGTAAATACCATCAGGTCAAACGCATGGTTGCAGCCGCAGGCAACCGTGTCGAGCAGCTTCACCGTGAGAAATTCGGCGACTGGAATGTCGATGATTTAGCCGCCGGAGAATGGAAATTTATCCATATCTAAAAAAATTCCAAATTTTTTCGATATTTTTTTAAACAATATGGATTTTTTATTTATTTAAAATCAAACATCTAAACCTTACTATTTTTATTTAACAGAATTTAACACTTTGAAGACTGAACTATTGTATAATTCGCCTGTCTGAGTAACACTTGCTTCGAAAGAAGTGAGTAAGTGAGTAAGACGTTTTCCCCGTAATGTGTTTGGCCATCTATACTTTCCCCTTAGTATAGATGGTTTTTTTTATCTAAAATTTGGCAACCAAGCGGGCGTACTTTCAGACGGCCTTTCTCATCTAAAGAAGCCATCATTTCCAAACCCCATCTCCACTCATTAACTTGCCATTACTCCTTTTCTCTCTCATCTCTTCCACATCAATCTGTGCCGTTCCAATTTCAGGCAAATCGTTTTGTAGAAAAAACCTATCGGCGACTATCTAAGCTAAGGTTACAGGATGTTATTAAACAGCCTTGGATAAATACCATCTTTGTTGCCGATATACTCTTGAAAGCACACCTTAGCGCTATCCAATCTCCTCACAACAACCCTTTCCCATATCCCACTTTTCAGACGGCCTTTATCGTTACGGCTCTTGCCATCATTCATATCGCTTCAGCTAAATTCTCTGTTTGCTGGTTTCAATACCAAGCAAACCAGAGAAACCCACTAAAAATTCTTCATTACATGGTTTTTTTAACTAAAATCCTTTTCAGACTTTAGTTAAGATTCGTTAAATCTTTGCGGTAAAATGTTGTCTTTATTTTTATGCATCTAAGTATTTATGTCTTCCAATCAACCCCGTCAAACCTGGTCCAACCGTTTGACTTACATCCTTACCGTTGCCGGCGCGACTGTCGGCTTTGGCGCAACTTGGCGTTTCCCATATTTGGTCGGTGAAAACGGCGGCGGCGCGTATGTGTTTTTGTTCTGTATCGCCATGCTGGTCATCGGTATTCCAATGATTTTGGTGGAAAACGTCATCGGCCGCCGTAAAGGCGTGAACGCGCTGGATGCGTTTGGCGGCACAATGAATGGCAAACCCGTTGCCAAAGTTTGGAAATTGGTCGGTTGGATGGGCTTACTTGGCGCATTCGGCATCATGGCCTATTACATGGTACTCGGCGGCTGGGTGATCAGCTACATCATCAATATCATCGGCGGTAATTTGGATATTTCCAGTCCTGTTTCCGGGGAAATCACCAAAAGCTTCTTTACCGAACACATCGAAAACAGCCCTTGGGAAATTGCTTTCTACACCTTCTTATTTGTGGTTGTAAACCAATGGATCTTGGTCAAAGGCGTGATCGGCGGTATTGAAAAAGCGGCAAAATACCTGATGCCTTTGCTGTTTTTATTCCTAATTGCGATGGTTGTGCGCAACGTTACCCTGCCGGGCGCAATGGAAGGTATTACCTTCTATCTGAAGCCTGACTTCAGCAAAATTACAGCCGAACTGTTCGTCTTCGTTTTGGGACAAGTATTCTTCGCCTTGAGCTTGGGTTTCGGCGTGATGATTACGTTATCCAGCTATCTGGATAAAAACGAAAATCTGGTTCAGACGGCCGTGATTACCGCGATTACCAACACTTTGATTGCCGTGTTGGCCGGCTTTATGATTTTCCCATCCCTCTTCAGCTTTGGCGTTGCCCCTAACTCCGGCCCGACGCTGGTGTTCCAAAGCCTGCCGATCGTGTTTTCCAATATGTGGGCAGGCCCAGTGTTTGCAGTGATTTTCTTCTCACTGCTTCTGATTGCCGCGCTGACCACTTCTCTGACCATTTATGAAGTGTTGATTACAACCATTCAGGAGAAAACCAAAATCCGCCGCGCAGCCGCGATTACCATCGTACTGGCAGGTATTTTTATCTTCGGCAATATCCCGTCCATCTTGAGCTACGGCCCATGGAAAGATATTTCCGTGTTTGGTAAAAACATTTTTGATGCCTTTGACTATATCAGTGGCAACATCCTGTTTATGCTGACCGCGCTTGGCTCCGCCTTGTTCGTCGGCTTCGTGATGAAAGATGAAGCGAAGGACGAATTGCTCTACAAAGGCAACCATACCACCGTCAATATCTGGTTTGCCTATGTGAAATACCTCGTACCGTTGGTGATTCTGCTGATTTTTGTCAGCAACTTGTTCTGATAAGCAAGCATATAAAAAGGCCGTCTGAAAAGTTCAGACGGCCTTTGTTTTGACTATGCTTTATTCAGCCCAGTTTTTCTTCTTACTGGTTTTACCGATACCTGGGTTGAAGCTGTTGGTCGGGTCAAGTTTTTTATAGAACTGTTTCAGCTCGGGCTTGGCTTCATACAGATGACCGACATTATGCTCGGCAGGATATTGCGCACCGCGTTGGTCAAGCAGATTGAGCATTTCATGTTCCAAAGCCATACAGTCGTTGCCTTTTTTAATGATGTAGTCCTGATGGAACACATGACACATAAAATGTCCGTAATACAATTTATGGATGATTTTATTGTCAATTTCAGGCGGCAGTGTTTCAAACCAATCACGATCATCACGGCGCAAGGCGATATCGAGTGCAACCAAATCCTCTACTTCATCATCATGTACAGAACGGTAACGGATCGCGGCAGAAGCCACAGCAAAGCGATGCAGCATGGCCGCCTGCGTTTCTTCAGCATTACATTCGAAGAATGCGCCGCCATGGGTTGCAAAATATTCTTTCAAGAAAGCACGCGCTTCTTCTACGCCCTCGCCACCCATTTTTAAAATCAGGTGATGTTCATATTTATCCCGATAGTTGCGCATAGACTTCGGCAAGTGATCGGGCAAAATCTTACTGATCAGTTGCATGAATTTATCAGAGAAGTGTTTTGGTAAGAAACTTATCTTTTTGCTGAATCTATCCACACGGGCTTTCAGATCAAACAGTTTCGGAAGTTGGTGGGTACCGAATGTCTTAATGATATAAAAAGTATCTTTACCATAAACGGCAGCAATATCAAAAGCATGACGATGGATATATTCGCCCGAAATAGGCAGGTTTTTAAACTCACTCAAAGCAGCACGACGAATATCGGTCAGCTCATTAATATCATTGGTGCCGATATAGAACACGGCAGTCTGTTTTTCTTGCGGGAAAGTATCCAAGCGTACGGCAAACACCATCAGCTTGCCCGCGCAACCTGATGCTTCGTAGTGACGCGCAGGGTCGGCATTAAAACGGGCGGCAGTCGGTTCATTCACTTGGCGGACATGATCGCAATAAGCATGGTCATGACCCTTGCCGGCATCTTGCGTAATGTCTTTTCGCTGATAATGGAAACCTTGCAAGTTGGTCAAAATTTCTTCAGGAGTTTCGCCCAAATCAATGCCCAAATGGTTGACCAGCTCCAGTTTGCCCTCTTCGTTGATTTGTGCAAACAGAGCCATTTCAGTATAAGCCGGGCCACGCTGTACCAGTGCGCCGCCGGAGTTATTACATACGCCACCCAATACAGATGCGCCGATACAGGACGAACCGATTACAGAGTGCGGCTCACGGCCTAAAGGTTTCAGCAGCAGCTCCAATTGATTCAAGGTAGAACCGGGCAGGCAGACAACTTGTTCGTTATTGTTAATCGGTTGAATGATGTTCAGACGCATGGTATTCACAATCACGATATCGCGGTCGTAATCATTACCGTCAGGAGTCGAGCCGCCGGTCAAACCGGTATTGGCAGCCTGCGTAATCACGATAACATCAGCCTCAACACATGCCTGCAAAATTTGCCACATTTCCAACACCGTACCCGGACGGACAACTGCCAGCGCCTTGCCCTCACCAAAACGGTAGCCTTGACGGTATTGTTCGGTTTTTGCCGGGTCTGTGATGATGTATTTTTCGCCGACGGTTTGTGTCAACCGGCTGATTAATTGCGTAGCATTCATTGCATACTCCTTGAGAGATGAATATATTTATTAAATTGCAAACATTGTAGTAACCCGTTCAATCAAAGTAAAGGCGAAACCCGTTTTTCTTTTAAATAAACAAAAGGCCGTCTGAAATTTTCAGACGGCCTTTTGTTTCAAGCTTGAATAATCAGATTATTCGGCTGCTTTCTCTTCACGAGCAGGCGCTTCCTGCAAAGCTTTGATAGACAGGCGCACGCGGCCGCGGTCGTCTACTTCCAATGCTTTCACGTTCACAACCTGACCTACTTGCAGGTAGTCGCTGACATTGCGTACGCGCTCGTGGGCGATTTGGCTGATGTGTACCAAACCGTCTTTACCAGGCATCACGCTGACAATCGCACCAACGTTGTTGTCGAGGATTTTAACCACAGTACCTTCGTACACTTTGCCCACTTCCACTTCGGCAGTGATTTCTTCGATGCGTTTTTTCGCTGCATCGCCTGCTTCTTGAGTAGTCGCAGCGATAGTTATGGTACCGTCTTCAGCGATATTGATTTCAGTACCGGTTTCAGCAGTAATCGAACGAATGGTTTCACCACCTTTACCAATCACATCACGGATTTTATCTTGATTGATTTTCATAGTGAACAAGCGTGGCGCGTGTGCAGATAGCTCTTGTGGGCCTGCAACGGCAGCTTTCATCTGATCCAAGATGTGCAAACGTGCTTCTTTGGCTTGAGCCAAAGCGATTTGCATGATTTCTTTGGTAATACCTTGGATTTTGATGTCCATTTGCAGCGCGGTCACACCTTCGGTTGTACCGGCCACTTTAAAGTCCATATCGCCCAAGTGGTCTTCGTCGCCCAAGATGTCGGTCAGGACGGCAAATTTGTTGTTGTCCAAAATCAGACCCATGGCGATACCGGCAACGTGTGCTTTCAAAGGCACACCGGCAGACAACAGGCTCAAGCAGCCGCCGCAGACGGAAGCCATAGAAGAAGAGCCGTTAGATTCGGTAATTTCAGAAACCACGCGCATGGTGTAGCTGAAATCTTCAGGTTCTGGCAATACGGCCAACAACGCACGTTTAGCCAAGCGGCCGTGACCGATTTCACGACGTTTTGGCGCACCTACGCGACCCACTTCGCCGGTAGAGTATGGAGGGAAGTTGTAGTGCAGCATGAAGCGGTCGGTGTATTCGCCGGACAGCGCATCAATGATTTGCTCGTCGCGTGAAGTACCCAAAGTGGCAACGGCCAAAGCTTGTGTTTCGCCACGGGTAAACAGTGCAGAACCGTGAGTGCGCGGCAATACGCCGGTTTGAATGTTCAGCGGACGAACAGTGCGAGTGTCGCGACCGTCGATACGCGGTTGGCCGTCCAAAATTTGGCTGCGGACAACATCGGCTTCCAAGTGTTTGAAAATGCCTTTGATTTCGTTGGCGGCCAAAGTGTCGGTTTCTTCGGTAATCAAGGCTTCTTTTACAGCATTCCAAGCTTCGTCCAATTTGGCAGAACGCGCTTGTTTTTGACGGATTTTGAACGCTTCTTTAATGGTTTCGCCCGCAATTAAGCGTACTTTTGCAACCAATTCTTCATTGGTTTCAGGCGCTTTCCAATCCCATACTTCAGGGTTTACTTCATCGGCGAACTCGTTGATGGCGTTAATGGCCACTTGCATTTGATCGTGACCGTAAACAACCGCACCCAGCATCACTTCTTCAGACAAGATGTCGGCTTCGGATTCCACCATCAACACGGCTTTAGAAGTACCGGCAACAACCAAGTCTAATTGTGATTTAGCCAATTCGGCTTTAGTCGGGTTCAAAACGTACACGCCGTTTACATAACCCACGCGTGCCGCACCAATCGGACCGGCAAACGGTACGCCGCTCAACACCAGCGCGGCAGACGCGCCCAACATTGCAGGAATGTCAGAATCGATTTCAGGGTCAACAGACACGACCATCGCTACGATTTGGATGTCGTGGTAGAAACCTTCAGGGAATAAAGGACGAATCGGACGGTCAATCAGACGGCTGGTCAGGATTTCTTTTTCGCTTTGTTTGCCTTCACGTTTGAAGAAACCGCCGGGGATTTTACCTGCTGCGTAAGTACGCTCGAGGTAATCGACAGTCAGAGGGAAGAAGTCTTGGCCTTCTTTCACTTCTTTGTTGGTAGTAACGGCAACCAAAACAACGGTGTCGCCCATGGATACTTTAACGGCAGCAGCGGCTTGGCGAGCAATTTCGCCGGTTTCCAAAGTAACGGTTTGATTACCGTATTGGAAGGTCTTAACGTGTTTATTGAACATTATTGTTCCTTTCAAAATACCGCACTGCTAAAACACTAATAATGCACACTAAAATCCGAATGTGCATAGTTAGGGTTTCAGACCGTGCGGCAGGTTATAAACAAGCTTTCAGACGGCCTTTAAAGGCACTGAAAACAACTCTCGATTATAAAGGCAACCATCCTTAAAATCCAGTATTGATACAATAAAAAGGCCGTCTGAAACATATCTCTTTCAGACGGCCTTCAAACTTAAAAATTAATCCTGAGTCAGCAAAGTCAATGCTTCCTGATATTTTTCGACTGTTTTCTGAATTACATCGGCAGGCACTTTAGGCGCAGGCGCTTTTTTGTTCCAACCGCTTTGCTCCAACCAGTCGCGGACAAATTGTTTGTCAAAAGACGGCGGATTGGTGCCGACTTTATATTGGTCGGCAGGCCAAAAACGGCTGGAGTCAGGCGTCAACACTTCGTCCATCAAAGTCAGTGTACCTTCTTCATCCAAACCAAATTCAAACTTGGTATCGCAAATAATAATACCGCGAGATTTCGCATATTCGGCCGCTTCTGTATAAAGCTGAATCGCTTTGGCGCGTACTTCCGCCGCCAATTCTTTTCCGATAATGCGTTCGCATTCTTCAAAGCTAATGTTTTCATCATGATCGCCAACCTCAGCTTTGGTCGATGGCGTAAAAATCACTTCAGGCAGTTGTTGCGCTTCCTGCATACCTTCAGGCAGTTGAATACCGCAGACAGAGCCTGTCTTTTGATAATCTTTCCAACCGCTGCCTGCCAGATAACCGCGCACAATGGCCTCTACTTTCACCGGAGTGAGTTTTTTAGCCACGACGGCGCGTTTTTCTAAAACTTTGGCTTCGTTTTCAGGCAAAACATCGTAAACGGTATGGCCGGTAAAGTGGTTAGGCATAATATGAGCCAGTTTTTTAAACCAAAAATTGGAAATCTGCGTCAGAATCTCCCCTTTACCCGGAATCGGGTCATCCAAAATCACATCAAATGCAGACAGTCGGTCGGAAGCAACCATCAACATTCGTTTATCGTCAATTTCATACAAATCGCGTACTTTGCCGGAGTAAATTTTTTTCAAGCTGATTTCAGACATTTCGGGTATCTCTTAGATAGACAGAAGAATGCGATATTTTAGCCCAATTTGGAATTTTTCGTCAGATTGTTTACAAAATAAAGGCCGTCTGAAACCTTATATTTTGGTTTCAGACGGCCTTAACCGTTGATTTCAGAGAAGAACCCTGAAAATCACCATCCAGAAACTTGAGTCTGTTCTTGGATGTGGTTCACAGCAGACAGAGAGTAGTAGTCACCGTGGCCGGTTACTTGGTAAGTGCTACCGTCAGCAAATTTGAAGTTTTCAACTTTGTGATTGTTACCGGTGAACCAGTCGTCGATGGTGATGCTGTCAGAACCGACAGAAACAGTCAGGTTGGCACCTGATTTGCTCAGCAATACGTCGGAAGCTGCAATGCCTTTACCGAACAACAGGGTGTCATTACCGCTTTCCTCACGGATAGTGTCGTGACCGTAACCTTTGTCGAAGAAGTAAGTGTCGTTACCGGTACCGCCGATCAGGATGTCGTTGCCGACACCGCCGTCGAGGTAGTCGTTACCGTCTTTACCAACCAGGCAGTCATCGCCGGCCAAACCGTACAGATGGTTGTTGCCGCCGTTACCTTCGATGTTGTTGTTCAAAGAGTTACCGGTACCGTTCAGGTTTTGCATACCTTGCAAAAACAGGTTTTCAACGTTATCGGTCAAGGTGTAGTCGATAACTGTGCGAACAGTATCGATACCGCCGTTCAGATTACCGTACTCGATAACTTGGTCGTCGGCATCGTCAACGAAATAAACGTCGTTACCGTCGCCACCGCGCATGATGTCAGCACCGGAACCACCGTTCAGGTAGTCGTTACCGTCACCACCTTGCAGGTAGTCTTTACCTTCTTCACCGTACAGAGAGTCACCGTCGGCATCACCGTAAATGGTGTCATTACCTGCACCGGCGTAGATTACGTCTGCGCCGTTGCCACCGTAGATGATGTCTTCGCCAGCAGTACCATAAATGGTATCTTTAGCATCAGTACCGCGGATAACGTTGGGTCGGATGATATTACCTGGGTTTTTGTCTTCGTGACCGTATGAGTTGTCTTGGTTATGGTCGTCAGCACAGCCTTTGCAGTCTGGCTTAGGCTCAGGTTTTGGTTGTGGCTTAGGCTCAGGTTTTGGTTGTGGCTTAGGCTGAGGTTTTGGTTGTGGTTGCGGTTGCGGTTGTGGGTGTGGCTCAGGTTTTGGTTGAGGTGGTCTACGATGAGGTTTTTGTGGTTGCGGTTGCGGTTGTGGGTGTGGCTCAGGGTTTAGTGGACGTGGTATACGCCGAAGTTTTGGTTGTGGTTTGGTGTGCCAAGGGTGGTAAGGTGAACCAGGTACCACATTAACTATTGGCGGCACGCCAATTCTAGCGGTGCTGCCGGTAGAACCAGAAGATTTTGATGAACCGCAGAAGTGAGCTGGGTCGGAACGCCCTGGAATAGAAGAGCAGTAAGGCTTACTAGCCTGGGGTCCACGAGACCCGCTGTAAGATCTTGCCATAATAATTACTCCCAAAATGGTTAATAAAGATATCGAGCTAGAGGAACGAGCAAATCCGCCCTTGCTCAATTATTATTTTAGTTATATTTTTCAAGATATTTACTGAAAAATATCAAACGGTAGAATTTTCCGACAAAAGGACGGAGTTTTGCCTGTTTTTAAATTCCATTATCCTAGCAACAATAAAAACATCAACATTGATTCACACTCTCTCAAACAGCATAGATCCTTTATCTATCTTGTTGAAAGCTGAACTTTAACTATAGTTATAGTAAGCAAACATAATACCAATAAGTGGTTATTATTGTGGATAGATGATATCGATAATTTGCCCAAATACAGCCGCATCCGCATTTTGTTCTACGTCAATAATGTGAATTTGTCGTATTTACACTATAATGACACGAATACCTATTTAACAGCTATCAGAGGAGATACTCAACCATGCGTACTTTATTGACCGGAGCCAAAGGCCAGCTTGCCCGCTGTCTGCGCGACCGCCTGCCCGAAGATTGGGAACTGATTGCTACCGACTCTACTTCGCTGGACATTACCGATACCGAAGCCGTGCATCACATGATCAAAAACTTCCAACCAGATGCCATCGTTAATGCCGCAGCTTACACTGCCGTCGATAAAGCAGAAGAAAACGCAGAGGCTGCTTTTGCCGTCAACGCAACCGCTGTTCACAACCTGGCCGCAGCCGCCCGCGCCGCACACGCGCGCTTTATTCATATTTCCACTGATTATGTATTCGACGGCGAAGGCAAACGCCCTTACCGCGAAACCGACTACACCAATCCGCGCAGCACTTACGGTCAATCCAAAGTTGCAGGCGAGCTTTTGGCTTTAGCCGCGCATCCGGAAAGTACAATCGTCCGTACTTCATGGCTGTTTAGCGAATACGGCAGCAATTTCGTCAAAACCATGTTGCGCCTTGCTAAAGAACGTGACTCCCTCTCCATCGTTCATGACCAAACCGGTTGCCCGACTTATGCAGGCGACTTGGCTCATGCCATCATCAGTTTATTGCAACAGCCTACTTCCCCACGCGGTATCTTCCATTACTGTGGCAATAAATCGGCAACATGGTACGAATTTACCAAAGCCATCTTTCAGACGGCCCACCAATTAGACGACAGCTTCCGCATTCCGGAACTGAACGCAATCACCACCGATCAATACCCCCTGCCCGCTCCGCGTCCGGCATACAGCATTATGGATTGCTCACGTCTAGAGACCAAGTTTGGTATCAAACCGTCCGACTGGCAAAAAGCCCTGCGCGAAATTCTCCGCACAATCGACTGATAAGCTGATCCATCTATATCAAGGCCGTCTGAAAACATATTTTCAGACGGCCTCTTTGTTTCTTTTATATCAAATGCTTTATCTATCCAGTCTGTCATTTGAAAAGTGCTACAATAGCCGTTTATTTTATTTTTCAGACGGCCTGACACCATGTGCAACCATCATCCCAAACATTCACACGACAACGACACCATCCGCATCCGCGGCGCGCGCACGCATAATTTGAAAAACGTCGATTTGGACATTCCGCGCCACAAACTGGTGGTGGTAACGGGGCTGTCGGGCAGCGGCAAGTCGTCGCTGGCGTTTGACACGCTCTATGCCGAAGGGCAGCGGCGTTATGTCGAGAGCCTGTCCGCCTATGCGCGGCAGTTTTTGCAGATGATGGACAAACCCGACGTCGATTTGATCGAGGGCCTGTCGCCCGCGATTTCCATTGAGCAGAAATCCACCAGCCACAACCCGCGTTCTACTGTCGGCACGGTAACGGAAATCCACGACTACCTGCGCCTTTTATACGCCCGCGTCGGCACGCCGTATTGCCCCGAACACAATTTGCCGCTGTCGAGCCAGACCGTGTCGCAGATGGTTGATGCTGTGTTGAAGCTGCCGGAAGACACGCGCGTGATGATTCTGGCGCCGGCGGTGCGCGAGCGTAAGGGTGAGTTTGTCGATTTCTTTGCCGACTTGCAGGCGCAGGGTTTTGCGCGGGTGCGCGTGGACGGTGAGGTCTATCAGTTGGACGAAGTGCCGAAGCTGGAAAAAAACATCAAGCACAATATCGACGTGGTCATCGACCGCGTGAAAGTGAAGGCGGACATCAAGCAGCGGCTGGCGGAAAGTTTTGAAACCGCGCTGCGCCACGGCAACGAGCGCGCGCTGGCAATGGAAATGGACAGCGGCGAAGAGCATTGGTTTTCCGCGCGGTTTGCCTGCCCCGTGTGTTCGTACAGCCTGCCCGAATTGGAGCCGCGCCTCTTTTCGTTCAACAACCCGATGGGTTCCTGCCCGACTTGCGACGGCTTGGGCAACACCAATTTCTTCGACCCCGAAAAAGTGGTCGCTCATCCCGAATTGTCGCTGGCTTCGGGCGCAATTGACGGCTGGGACAAGCGCAACCAATTCTATTTCCAAATGATTCAGTCGTTGGCGCGGCATTACGGTTTCGATGTGCAGGCTGCTTGGGAAACGCTACCTGAAAAAGTGAAAAAAGTCGTGCTGCACGGCTCGGGCAAAGAAGTCATTGATTTCACTTACCTGTCCGAACGCGGCACCACCTTCAACCGCAGCCACGCCTTCGAAGGCATCATCCCCAATCTCGAACGCCGCTACCGCGAAACCGACAGCGAAACCGTGCGCGAAAAACTGCGCGAATACCAAAACCACCGCGCCTGCCCGAGCTGCGGCGGCGCACGTTTGCGCAAAGAAGCCCGCTACGTTTACGTCAGCGGCGAACCGCTGCACGAAGTCTCCGCCTGGCCGCTGACCAAAACCCACCAATTCTTTGAAACGCTGGATTTGGACGGCAACAAAAAACAAATCGCCGAAAAAATCCTCAAAGAAATCACCGAACGGCTCGGCTTCCTGATTAACGTCGGGCTGGATTACCTGAATTTAAGCCGCTCCGCCGAAACCCTCTCCGGCGGTGAAGCCCAGCGCATCCGCCTCGCCAGCCAAATCGGCAGCGGCCTGACCGGTGTGATGTACGTTTTGGACGAACCCTCCATCGGCCTGCACCAGCGCGACAACGACCGCCTGCTCGCCACCCTCAAACGCCTGCGCGATTTGGGCAACAGCGTGATTGTGGTCGAACACGACGAAGACGCCATCCGCGAAGCCGATTTCGTCGTCGACATGGGCCCCGGCGCAGGCGAACACGGCGGCAACGTACTGATTGCCGACACGCCAGAAAACGTCGCCAAATGCGAAAAATCCGTTACCGGACAATACCTCAGCGGCAAAAAATCCATTGCCGTGCCGTCTGAACGCACGCCCGTCAATCCCGACCGAATGCTCGTCCTCAAAGGCGCGCGCGGCAATAATCTCAAAAACGTCACCCTCGAACTGCCGCTCGGTTTGATTACCTGCATCACCGGCGTATCCGGCAGCGGCAAGTCCACCCTGATTAACGACACCCTCGCCAAAATCACCGCCCGCGAACTCAACCGCGCCCAAGAAGAACCCGCCCCATACGACGACATCCGCGGCCTCGAACACCTCGACAAAGTCATCAACATCGACCAATCCCCCATCGGCCGCACCCCGCGCTCCAACCCCGCCACCTATACCGGCCTGTTCACCCCCATCCGCGAACTCTTCGCCGGCGTACCCCTCTCGCGCGAACGCGGCTACAACGTCGGCAGATTCTCCTTCAACGTCAAAGGCGGCCGCTGCGAAGCCTGCCAAGGCGACGGCGTGATTAAAGTTGAAATGCACTTCCTGCCCGACGTGTACGTCCCCTGCGAAGTCTGCCACGGCAAACGCTACAACCGCGAAACCCTCGAAATCCAATACAAAGGCAAAAACATCAGCCAAGTCCTCGACATGACCGTCGAAGAAGCCCGCGAATTTTTCGACGCCGTCCCCACCGTATCGCGCAAACTGCAAACCCTGATGGACGTAGGCCTAGGCTACATCCGCCTCGGCCAATCCGCCACCACACTCTCCGGCGGCGAAGCCCAGCGCGTCAAACTCGCCCTCGAACTCTCCAAACGCGACACCGGCAGAACGCTCTACATCCTCGACGAACCCACCACCGGCCTGCACTTCGCCGACATCGCCCTGCTGCTGGAAGTCATAGGCCGTCTGAAAGGCAAAGGCAACTCGATTGTGATTATCGAGCATAATCTGGACGTGATTAAAACCGCGGATTGGATTGTGGATTTAGGGCCGGAAGGGGGTGATGGTGGTGGTATAATTATTGCTTCAGGTAGTCCCGAGCAGGTGGCTAAGGTTAAGGAGAGTTATACTGGGAAGTATTTGAAATTTATTCTATAAATATTCTAAATATGTTGCCTGCTATATATTTACTTAGAATTGAAAGTCACGATATATATGTATAAACCATGTAATAAAAAACAAACTCCTGAAGCATTGAAACCAAGCGGAAAAAGAATCTATTTAGATTTATGTTTTTCAAAACCAGAGGGTAGCAATACCCTAGATATGCTCAAATTTCCTCAAGAACAACAAAATTTATACCGGAATTCCGTCTATGTTCGTGTTTATCCAGAAAAAAAAATAAAGTTTAAAAATTTTAATTTTGAACATTCTTTTTTTGAAGACTGTTCTATGAGAAATGTTGAATTTGAAGATTGTAATTTTACAGGTTGTAAATTTAAAAATTGCGACTTTAAGGGGAGTACTTTTAAAAATTGTAAATTATGGTATACAAAATTTGAATCAACTTATATTTATAAGGAAATTTTAGATGATTCAGGTCCAAGAGAAGAAAATTTAAAATTTAAACTAGCTAGAAATTTAAGAAAAAATTATTTTGAACTAGGATTATTACAAGAAGAAAATTTTGCACTTAATGAAGAGTTAGAAGCACAAAGAATATATTTATATGAAAGTTGGACTGGGGAAAAACCTTACTATCATATAAAATATCAAGGAATAAAAAAAATTTATAAATTTTTTAGCTGGTTATTTTTTAAATTTAATCAACTAATTTGGGGGCATGGAGAAAACTTTTCCCGATGCCTGATGAGTATATTAGTATTTTTAATTTTTTTTAGTATAATAATTTCGATAGGAAACAATGGAACAGATTTTTTTCAAAATTTTAAGTATATTTTCA
Source organism: Neisseria sp. HMSC069H12 (assembly GCF_001812735.1). NCBI lineage: Bacteria > Pseudomonadati > Pseudomonadota > Betaproteobacteria > Neisseriales > Neisseriaceae > Neisseria > Neisseria sp. HMSC069H12. Next base: position 42,549 of record NZ_KV810246.1, on the reverse strand, counting down.
TGTACTTTATAGGTTCTGAAACAAATATAAAATTTGGAGAATGGATCGCTATGATATTAACCTTATTCAGAATGATATCATTTGGTTTATTATTAGCAATTATTATAAAAAAATTAAGCTCGAGATAATACTATGCACATTTATGCGTTTGGCTCAATCTGTAGAGGCGAATACAGCCAAAATTCTGATATAGATATACTTATTTGTATCAATAAAGATGAATACCATGAATTTAGCCCAGAAAAATTTTCAATTTATCATTACGAACGGATAGCTGAATTATGGAAAGAAGGTAATCCTTTTGCTTGGCACTTACATTTAGAATCTAAATTAATATACTCATCTAATAATATTGATTTTATTAATACTTTAGGAATACCAAATAGTTACAGGAATATAATTATAGATTTTGAAAAATTCAAAAACCTATATATTGAATCTAAAAATGATTTTATGAAAGGAAAAAATATTGTATTTAATCTATCTTGCATATTCCTAGCACTAAGAAACATTTCTACTTGTTATTCACTAGTCTGTAAGAAACCAATATTTTCGAGACATTCTCCTTTATTAATTGATAATCCTATAAGGATTGATGAATCTATTTTTTACATATTAGAGAATGCAAGAATTTTATCTACAAGAGGCATTGGTGAAAAAATTAATCAAGATATGACTTTAAAAGTAAAAGAAAACATTAAATATCTTGACATTTGGATGATAGATATGGAAAGGCTTTGCTATGCAATCTAACTTTAAAAATAGAATAGATACCCAACGTAATATTCTAGATATTGTTAATTCTTACTCTTGGAATGAAGAACTATACGGCTTATCAAATTTAGCTATTAAAAGATGGGAAAATAATAATCCAAATATTGATAATAATATTATCAATAAACTAATAGAAATTAGTGATAATTTGTTTTTTCTTGGTGCCAAAAGCCAAGAGCAAATTACAGAGGATTATAGAAATTTAAGTACAAAAATTTCCTACTTAGAAAAACAGTTAATAAATTTATTAAATTCTAACCTATAACAAGCTATAACTTGTATATATGCCTAAGTATTAAATACCCTACCTACAAATTACTCGGAACTTTAAAACTAACTCGTAGCATGTGTGCGGTACGCACGCGGTTAGTTTAATTAACTGTTTGTTATTGTAAATTAAACTTAGTTGAAACTAACGCTTTCAGACGGCATAAGAAATGACCGTCTGAAAACTGAAAAAGCTCATCTAAAATAACTACTCTAATTCACATAACAAAAAACGGATTCCAAATCATTGGAATCCGTTTTTCTGTAAAGCTATCCGAATTATTTAGCTTCTTCTTTAGCATCTTCAGCAGCTTCTTTGGCATCTTCCGCTGCGTCTTTTGCATCTTCTTTAGCCTCTTCAGCAGCATCTTTGGCTTCTTCGGCTTTGTCTTCAGGAGTTTCGGCAGCAGGAACGCCTTTCAAAGCGTCCAAAGAAGTTTTACAAGTTGCATCGCGTTGGTCTGCAGGCAGGTTTTTCAGGGCTTCTTTGGTTTGTTCGAAAGATTTTTGCATCATGTCTTTGGTTGCGGCATCTACGTCTTTAGTTGCTTCGGCAAATGCTTTTTCGTACTCGTCACAAACGGCAGAAGAAGATGAGCCTGAACCGCCGCCGCATGCTGACAGGGACAGGGCTGCCAATAAAGCTGCTAATAAAGCTGATGTTTTCATATGTCTCTCGCTTTTTTTCGAGTTTGAGTTAAAGGAGATTATATGTTAATTCATTATATTAAAGTGTCAAGTATTGTTGTTTAATTTAATTAAAATCATATCATTGAAAGAATCAGTCTATCCAAACATCCTAAAGGCCGTCTGAAATTTCAGACGGCCTTCGCTTTTGTAAGTAATCCTTTTTTAACGATTACGCCGCTTTACGGTGATAATGTCTGAGCGCGTGTTCTTTGCGCCGTCCGCTACTGAATGCAGATACGCGTTTCAGATAGCCGATGACGCGGGTGCCGTAGTCGATGTCGTGTGAACCGCATGCAGAACAAGCGTGCAGGGTACGTTTATCGATATGGCCGCATTCGTTGCAGATGGTGATGCGCACGTTCACGCAGAAGTAGTTGCAGCCGGTTTGCGCGGCGATGTCCAAGAGCGAGCGGTAGCCGGACTCAGGCAGGGCTTCGTCGAGGTTCAGGTGCAGCGCGGAGCCGCCGTCGAGCCAGTCCACCAGTTCTTTGCCGTGCAGCAGGAATTTGTCGAGCGCGTTGATTTCTTCGTCCTCTACGACGTAGAAATAGGAGTTGTAGCATTCGCGGCTGACTTTGTAGCCGTCGGCTTTGTCCCATTTGGCGTTTTTCACGCCGAGGTTTTCGGCGGGGACAAACTCGGTGTTGAACTTCACGCCGTAGTGTTTGCTGGCGGCTTGGTTGGCTTCAAATATGGTTTTCAGACGGCCTTGGACGAAGTTGATGTAGTCGTCGTTGTAGCCGACCTTGATGCCTCGCGATTCGGCGGCTTCCGCCATGCCGTTGATACCGATGGTGAGGAACTGTTTGTCCAGCGTGATGAAGCCTGCATCGTAAACGGGCAGCATTCCGGCAGCTTGGTATTCTTCCATCAGTTTGCGGTAGGCGTATTGGTATTTGTGGATTTTGGCGACTTCGGCGGCAAGGTCGCGCCCGTCTTGCTCCAGTCGGTTCATGTTGATGGTGATGACGTTGATGGAACCGGTCGCCACGCCGCCCGCGCCGAGGGTGTAGCTGAAGGTGCGGTCTTCAATGGCGTTGCGCAGGCGGCAGCAGGAAGCCAAGGAGTCGGGGTTGTCGGAAAGATAGACGAAGAAGGAATTGCCTTCCGCCAACTCTTTCGCCATTTCGTCGGCAAACACGGTGTCTTTGCATTTGCCGCCGTCGGTCAACATCGCGGCGGTAACGACGGGGAAGGTCAAAACGGCTTTGGTACGCTCCTGATTGAACCATTTGAGGAAGAAGTTTTGCAGCTTCGCCACGCTCGCCCACACCGGTTTGCTGAAATCGGGGAAAACGAAATCGCCGAACATCGCATCGAAATAGTATTGATCGTAAACGGAAATATTCCAAAATACGCTCTGATAGCCGCGCGCGGCTGCGGGCTGGTTGATGCTGTACACCACCTGCTGCATGTGGTTGGCGATTTCTTTGCCGTGTGTTTCCAAATAATCGTCGCCGTAGTCTTTGCGGGCAAAGTAGTCGAAATAAGTCAAAAATTCCACCGTTGCCACCGCGCCGGCAAACTGCGCGCTGATGGCAAACACCAGGTTGATAAACGAACCGCAAAACGATGCTAGATGCTGCGGCGCCTTGGATTCACCGCCGAGTTTGCTTAAGCCGTCAAGCAGGAAGGGATACAGCGTAACCGACACACAATAAGGCTTGAGGCTGGTTTCGTCGTGCACATAAATCTCATGCGCCTCAATCTGGCGGATGTATTCGTCGGCAATGGATTGGTCGAAAATTTCGGCGATTTTGCGCGACACTTGGGCGCGGTTAATCTGCACGAAAAAGTCTTTCATGATTTCCGCTTCCATCGTGGCGATGTTTTTCTGGGTAACGTTGGCGTTGGCGTCCATTTTCGAACCGTCCGCCGCGTTTTGCGCGCTGATGTAGTCGTGCATGAATTGCAGTTTGCCGTTTAACTGCTCGGGATGCAGCCGAATCATGTTAATTCTCCTGTAAGGTTTGAATGATTTATCAAGCAATGACGGTCAGGCCGTCTGAAACATCGCTGTCAGCGAATACAATAAATTCAATTTAAATCAGTGCAATACAGCACCAGGCTAAATTGAAGCCACTGGAAAAACTTTAGGTGCAGGTTTGTCTTTGATGAACAAGCGGTTCAATACCTCGCCCGTGCGCAAATCGACAAACTTCTGATTGGTGGTCGGGCTGTCCAAGCCGCCCAGCTCCATCTGCCAGCGGCCGGTTTTCAGATACGTCAGATAAGGCAGGATGCCGTCTGAAACCGACTCCAGCTCCTCACGCTCCAGACCGGTGTACAAGCAAGCTTTCAAACCTTCTTGGGCAACAATAGCCAGCATTTTCTGCAAGGCTTTCGGTTGCCACTCCCCGCCCATAAACAACACACAGCTGATTAATCCGCGATAGCGTTTCAGACGGCCTTTTAAATAATCCTCGGTCAATTCTGTGCCGATGCCCTCTTTCCATGTATCGGCACTGTGGCAACCTTTGCAACGCAGCGGACAGCCTGAAAACAGAAATGCCAGCGACACTTCGCCTGGCACTTCCTGCCAAACAATTTGCTCAACTGTAAATTTCAAGCTGCTCATTGCAATACCATAAACACAAGATATGGTGCGAATTAAAACACAATACTACTAGATATGGTATTTTTATTTAACAATGAATTTTATCCATATAATAGATTTTTGTTATTTAACCAATTGTAAATTACTATATTAAGTTCAACTTTATACCAATAAAAAGGCCGTCTAAACACGATTCAGACGGCCTGAAATTAAAATACGAGAAGCAAACTCCGTTATGGCAAAGTCTATATAAATAAAACAAAAAAGGCCGTCTGAAATCATCTTTCAGACGGCCTCTATTTCAGGTTTTAGCCCCGATTTGAGCCTTTAACCATATCCATCAAAAACAATCGGCAATCCAAGTTGCCATTGAACAGTGGAATCTTACGCTTCGGAGAAAGGCGCATAAATTTCGGCATATCGCGATCGCCGGTCAACATTCCGGCAAGCCAGCCTGCGTAATGCTGTTTCAACCATGTGCCCAGTTGAGGATAAAGCGCCTGTAAAGCCTGAATTTCGGCAAGACGCACGCCATAAGGCGGATTGGAAATCATAATGCCGTGTTCGCCGTTTGGTCGCGCAGCCTGCGCATCTTGCACGTCAAAGCGGATGAAATTATCCACTTCGGCGGCTTGGGCATTGGCCAATGCGGCACGGATCATATAACGGTCGTTGTCGCTGCCGGAAATTGGCGCGGCGGCCGGTTTGATTTGTTTTTCAGCCTCACGGCGCAGGGCTTGCCATTTTTCTTTGTCGAAGTTTTGCAGTTTTTCAAAACCGAAACGGCGCATCAAGCCCGGCGCACGGTGTGTCGCAATCCATGCAGCCTCAATGACAATCGTGCCGCTGCCGCAAAACGGGTCTTGGAAAGGCTGCGTACCGTCATAGCCTGCCAAAAGCAGCAAACCTGCCGCCAAATTCTCTCTCAATGGCGCTTCGCCGGTATCCTGACGATAGCCGCGCTTGAAGAGAGCTTCGCCGGAAGTATCGATAAAGATTTCCACATTGCGCTCATCGATAAAGGCATGAATGCGGATATCGGGGTTGATTTTGCCCACGCTCGGACGCGCATCATAAATATCCCGGAAGGCATCACAGACGGCATCTTTGATCTTTAAACCGACAAAATCCAGGCTTTTCACATTGGCGCGCTTGCCTTCAACTTTGACTTTAAAGGTCTGCTCCAGCTTAAACCAACCTGTCCAATGCAGATTTCGTGCCAGTTTGTAGATATCGTGTTCGTTGCGATAACCGCCTTTGGTCAAGCGCAGCAAAACACGGCTGGCAACGCGCGAATGCAGGTTGATGCGATACACCTGCTCCATCGTGCCTTTACATGCCACACCGCCGTCAACAGCGCGGATATCCTGACATGCCATGTTTTCAAGTTCCTGCGTCAAAGGCGCTTCCAAACCGCGGGGACAAGTGATAAAAAGTGAATAAACCGTCATATAAAACCTTTCCGGGTAGAGCTATCCGAACCACTCGGATAACAAATAAAAACAATATTATAGCCGAAAAACCAAAGGCCGTCTGAAACTTCAGACGGCCTTTGAATAAAGCTTGCTTAATGATCCAAACTGTCGGTTTCAACCTTAACCGCTTTATCGGTTTTATCTTCCGGCAAAACCAAGTTCAACAATACCGCCATAATACCGCCGGCAGAAATTGAGTTTTGGAACAATACCGGCAGGTTTTTGAACACTTCCGGTTCAAACGCCACGCCCAAACCCAAACCGACAGAAGTAGCCGCGATGACCGCTTCACGACGGCGAATACCGTGGCTGACCAAAATCCGCACACCGGCAATCGCAATCAGGCCGAACATCAACACCATCGCACCACCCAAAACCGGACTCGGAATCGTGGTAAACGCGCGGCCGATAACAGGGAACAAGCCCAACAATACCAAAATCGCCGCAATATATTTGCCCACATGGCGCGAAGCCACGCCGGTCATTTGAATCACGCCGTTGTTTTGCGCAAAAGTAGTCAAAGGCAAAGAGCCCAACGCAGTCGCAATCACAGACACCAAACCATCTGCCAATACGCCGCCGCGCAGACGTTTGGTGTATTCCTCACCCTCAATCGGCTGCTCGGAGACCATCGCAGTCGCCGTCAAATCGCCAACTGCCTCAAATACGCTCAACAAGAAAATCGCACCGGCAACAATAAACGCGTGCCAATCAAATGCGAAACCATATTTAAACGGAACAGGCAGGGTAATCAGAGGCAGGTTTTGCAGGGCGGAAAAATCCACTTTGCCCAAAAACAGCGCAACAATATAACCGACAATCAAACCCACCGCGATACCGCTCATGCGCAGCAATGGATTTTTCAAGCAGTTGAAAACCAATACAATCAGCAACACCAGCGATGCCAGACCTAAGTTTTCCATCGAACCGAACGTACCGTCTGCTTTCGCACCGAAGCCGCCGCCGAAATCGGTAATGCCGACATGTACCAAGCTCAAGCCGATCAGCATCACGACCACGCCGCTTACCGTCGGCGTAATCACTTTTTTCAAATAAGGCAAAAGCCAAGCAGAGAAGCACACCAAAAACGCGCCGACAAAGGACACGCCCAAAAGCGTTGAAATCATCGCATCTTCAGTCAAACCGCCCTCTTTCATACCGGTACCTAGCGCAATCATCACGGTAACAAAAGAGAAGTTGACCGACTGAATCGACAACATGCCCGAACCGACCGGCCCGAAACGGTTGACCTGCAAATAAGTGCCGACACCGGAAGCCACCATTGCCATCGACACCAAATAAGCCGTCATTTCAACCGGCAGCTCCAACGCCCCGCCGACAATCAGTGCCGGAGTAATCATTGGGACAAAAATCGCCAGAAGGTGCGTAACCGCACTCAACAACGCATTCCCAAACGGCGGCTTATCTTCCAAACCATAAACCAAATCAAGCGATTCCGCCTGTTTTTCTGTCATTCCGGCCATGTTGAACCTTCTCTCAAGAATCGTTAAAAAATATTAAGAAGCGTATTTTAACTAATTTGAAATGTGTCAGCAAATTCAAAACCATCAGGCCGTCTGAAAGTTCCGCCCAACCGTTTTCAGACGGCCTCAAACTGCCTTAACACATTTTAATTCTTGACATCATTTTTCCATCTCAAAACAAACAAGCCAATGATTTAAAAATGTATTATTCATTAAGATAATGACAAGTCACCATTAAACGGCAAAGCCTCATAGCGGATATGTTTCACACAAACAACAAAGTAAGCTACAATCCGATGAATAATCCACCCACACCATAAAATTAAAGGTTTCCGTATGTTAAAAGGCAGTCTGGTTGCCCTGATTACTCCGATGAATCAAGACGGCAGCATCAACTACGAACAACTTCATGACTTAATCGACTGGCACATTGAAAACGGTACCGACGGCATCGTCGCAGTCGGCACCACCGGCGAGTCAGCCACCCTGCCTGTCGAAGAGCATTTGGCCGTTATTGAAGCCACTGTCAAACACGTCAACAAGCGCGTTCCCGTTATCGCCGGCACAGGCGCCAACAATACTATCGAAGCCATCGCCCTTTCCAAAGCTGCCGAGCAAGCCGGTGCGGACTACACCTTATCTGTTGTCCCCTACTACAACAAACCTTCGCAAGAAGGCATTTACCAACATTTCAAAGCCATCGCCGAAGCCACTTCGATTCCGATGATTATTTATAATGTTCCCGGCCGTACCGTCGTGAGCATGAGCAACGACACTATTTTGCGTTTGGCCGAGATTCCGAATATCGTCGGCGTGAAAGAAGCCAGCGGCAATATCGGCAACAACATCGAATTGATCAACAGCGTCCCTGAAGGTTTTGCCGTGTTCTCCGGCGACGATCCTACCGGTCTGCCTTTCATGCTGTGTGGCGGTCATGGCGTGGTAACCGTAGCAGCCAATGTCGCACCGAAACTCTTTGCCGACATGTGCCGAGCCGCCCTTGAGGGCGATATTGCAACCGCCCGTCGTCTAAACGAGCAACTTATCCCAATTTATAACACCATGTTCTGCGAGCCCAGCCCAGCCGCGCCTAAATGGGGCCTGAGCTTATTGGGCAAATGCGAACCCCATGTTCGTCTGCCTTTGGTAGCACTGACCGAAGCCGGTCAAGCCAAAGTCCGAGCCGCTCTGGAAAAATCAGGACAAATCTGATCCGGAAATAAGGCCGTCTGAATCCCAAACACCCTTTTCAGACGGTCTCCCTGTTAAGAACTTCATCCACAGGAAAACAAGATGACCTATATCAAACCCATCGTAGTAGCCCTCGCCCTGATTAGCATGACTGCCTGTTCTGGCAGCAAAAAAGAACAACCCAAACTCGACTATCAAAGTCAATCACACCGCTTGGTCAAACTGGAAGTACCACCTGATTTGAACAACCCAGACCAAGGCAACCTCTATCAATTACCGGCAGGCAGCGGCGCCGTCCGCGCCAGCGATTTCAACAAACGCCGCACTCAAGCTGTACAACAACCTGCCAATGCAGAAGTCTTGAAATCCGTTAAAGGCGTACGCCTTGAGCGTGACGGCAACCAACGCTGGTTGGTTGTCGATGGCAAATCGCCTCGCGAAATTTGGCCGTTGCTGAAAGTGTTCTGGCAAGAAAACGGTTTCGACATCAAATCTGAAGAACCTGCCATCGGCCAAATGGAAACCGAGTGGGCTGAAAACCGAGCCAAAATCCCTCAAGACAGCCTGCGCCGCCTGTTGGACAAAGTCGGCTTGGGTGGTATCTACTCTACCAGCGAACGCGACAAGTTCATCATCCGCATCGAACAAGGCAAAAACCGTTCAACCGACATCTTCTTCGCCCATAAAGGCATGAAAGAAGTTTATGCCGACCGTAAAAAAGACACTACGATGTGGCAGCCGGGTGAAAACGACCCTAACCTCGAAGCCGCATTCCTCGCCCGCTTTATGCAATACTTGGGTGTTGACGGCCAGCAAGCCGAACAGGCTCTGACCCAAAGCGTTGCCGCCCGCAGCAATGCTTCCGAGTTGGCACGTGTGGACAACGGTACTTTGTTGCTGGCAGGCGATTACGGCCGCAACTGGCGCCGTACCGCCCTTGCGCTTGACCGCATCGGCCTGACTGTTATCGGTCAAAATGCCGAACGCCGCGCTTTCTTGGTTCAACAAGCACCAACCGAAGGCGAAGCAGTTGCCAATAAAAAACCGGGTCTGTTCAAACGCGTATTTGGCAAAGGCAAAGCAGAAGCGCCAAAAACGTATCCTGAAATCATCGTGTATGTTGAGCCTATCAACAATGGCGCACGCCTCCATCTGTTGAATAAAGACGGCAGCCCATACAAAGGCAGCGATGCCTCCACATTGTTGAGTCGCCTGCACACAGAATTGCGTTAATCCGTTATTCGACTTAAGGCCGTCTGAAATATTCAGACGGCCTTTTTAACGAATACGGCATGGTTTCAAATTCCCAATCTGACGTTATAATCAGAACATTTTCCCCCTTACCCAAGCTGCCATGACCCGACAAAAAGCCTATCTGCTCCTGACCGCCCTGTTTACCCTGATGTTTATCGTACTGATTCTGTTGGGCGCTTATCTTCTGAGCATTCACAGCAAACAATTTGCCGTTGCCGCCTTTCTGTTTGCCTTTGCCGCCGTTTTTGCCCAAATCGGCAGCCTTGCCCTTTACATCCGCCACAAAGCACGCGCACAAATGGCTCGTATGCAGCAAACCGAAAACCATTAAGGAAAAACCATGTTTGAAAAAATCGTCCTTGCCAGTGGCAACGCAGGCAAACTCAAAGAATTTTCCCGCCTCTTTGCCGACTTAAACATCGAAGTCCTGCCGCAATCACAATTCAATACGCCCGAATGCCCCGAGCCGTACCATACCTTCGTTGAAAATGCCCTGGCCAAAGCACGTCATGCCGCTAAATACAGCAGTTTACCGGCACTTGCCGACGACTCCGGCATCTGCACCAACGCCTTAAACGGCGCACCCGGCATTTTCTCCGCACGTTATGCAGGTGAAAATCCCAAATCCGATGCCGCAAACAACGCCAAACTCTCTACCGATCTTGCCGATAAAGACGACAAAAGCTGCTACTACGTCTGCGTCCTCGTACTCATCCGCCACGAAAACGACCCGCAACCCATCATCGCAGAAGGCATCTGGCGCGGACAATGGCAGGCAGAAGCCGCAGGCACAAACGGCTTCGGCTACGACCCGCATTTCTACCTGCCCGAACACAACTGCACCGCCGCCGAGCTTCATCCTGAAATCAAAAATGCCGAAAGCCACCGCGCCCAAGCATTGCGTGAATTGTTAAGAAAAATTGAATCCTTATAAATCGATAATAGGCCGTCTGAAAACCTGAAACGTTTTTTTAGATGTTCTAAATCCAACAAATAATGGAAGAAATCCATGTCCCCTAAGCAAATCTTGATTATCGCCATCCGCTTGGTCGTTTTAATCGGTATCGTACAAACACTTGGCAGCATCGCGACCATATTCGTACAGACAGAAAGCATGTATGACAGTAAACAAATCTCATCCGTACTGATGCTCTACGGCTTGTATTTAATTGCATGGCTGCTGCTATGGTGTTTCCCTGCCTCTATTGCCAACCGCCTGTTGCCCGAACATCTGCAAACCGTACAGGAAGCCCCAAAACACCCTGCACCATGGCTGACGACTGGTATTGTATTAATAGGCATATATACTGTTTTCCAAGCTATCCCCGACCTAATTTACCAGTTCTCTCTCTATCTTTTTGTACAGTCTATTGCTATCGACACACATACATCCGTTTGGGCGGACCTCGGCGCACAAAACCAAGCCGGTATACTTGCCAACATCGCGCAGCTTTTTATCGGCATTTTCCTGCTATTCGGCGCACCAAAACTCTCGTCTTGGATACGCAAAAGACTTTAACCACATAAAAATAACAGGCCGTCTGAAGCCTTCAGACGGCCTACCTCACATTCATTCCCATGCCCAAACCCTCGCCTGAAGAATTGGCAGTCTTTGCAAAACACGTCGCTGCCTTCATCCCAACCACACCTGACAAACTTCTTCAACTCATTGACAGTCAAGAAACTGCTATCGTCTTTTTAGGCAAACCAAGTTGTTCATACTGTCGCCGTTTTGTTGCAAAACTGTCTACCGTTTCCATAAACAGGCAGCTTACCATCCACTTTACTGACAGCAGCAACAAAGCAGCTTTAAAAACTTTTCGTGAACAATACGGCATCAGAACTGTTCCTGCATTACTGAAAATTTCACAAGGCGAAATAAAATCCGTCTGCAATTCCAAATTATCAGAAGAAGAAATTGAAGCCTTTTTGAGCACTTAGCCTTCGCAAATTTCCTACTGATTACTTCCCCAGCCGACATTTCAGTTAAAATAACGGCCTAAAAATTTCAGACGGCCTTGAGCCTCAACACATACCATGACCCAAATCACCTTCCAACGCCCCGGCCAGCTAACCGCCCTACCTCCTTTATCACTCTATATCCACATTCCTTGGTGCATCAAAAAATGTCCATATTGCGACTTCAATTCCCACAGCCTGAAAAACGGCCTGCCGGAAGACGCCTATATCGATGCCCTATTAACCGACTTGCAGCTTGAATTGCCCAATATTTGGGGCAGACCGGTGGAAACTATATTTTTCGGCGGCGGTACACCCAGCCTGTTTCAAGCGAAATCGATTGACCGCTTGTTAAGCGGCGTGCGTTCGCTGTTGCGCTTGCAACCCGAAGCAGAAATTACTTTGGAAGCCAATCCGGGCACATTTGAAATTGAGAAGTTTCAAGGATTTAAAGACGCAGGCATTACGCGTCTGTCTATCGGCGTGCAGAGTTTTAACGACGATATGCTTGCTCGATTGGGACGCGTTCACAATGGCAAAGAAGCCCTGACAGCTATTGATACTGCATTGAAATTATTTGACAAAGTCAATATCGATTTGATGTACGCCCTGCCAAACCAAACGGTTCAGACGGCCTTAAACGATGTGCAAACCGCTATCGCAACAGGCGTATCGCATATTAGCGCATATCATCTGACAATGGAACCGAACACGCCTTTTGGTCATACGCCGCCAAAAGGTTTGCCACAAGATGAAGCAGCATTGGATATTGAAGATGCCGTACACGGCGAACTGGAAGGCGCAGGCTTTATCCACTACGAAACATCGGCTTTTGCAAAAGCTAATATGCAGTGCCGCCATAATTTGAACTATTGGCAGTTTGGCGATTACTTGGGTATAGGAGCGGGTGCGCATGGCAAAATTTCCTATCCCGACCGTATTGAGCGTACCGTCCGCCGTCGTCATCCCAACGACTATCTTGCCGCCATGCAGAGCAATCCGCATGAAGCCGTTGAACGCAAAACCGTTGCGGCCGAAGACCTTCCATTCGAATTTATGATGAATGCCCTACGCCTAACCGACGGTGTACCTGCTTCAATGCTGCAGGAACGTACCGGCGTACCCACTGCAAAAATCATGGCTCAAATCGAAACGGCTAGACAAAAAGGTCTATTGGAAACCGACCCGACCGTGTTCCGCCCGACCGAACGGGGACGATTGTTTTTAAACGATTTATTGCAATGCTTTTTGTGAGTTTTTTAAGATAAAAGAAGACCGCCTGAAGAGTTTCAGACGGCATAAAATTAAAGATTATAGAGCATAAGCTGTTTTACCTGAAGGCGAAAACTGTAAAAGGCTTTGCAATCACTTGGAGTGATAGGAATGGCAATTCTACGGTTATTTGGAGCAATTAATGCCGGATGCTTCTTACCAAATTTCACTTTCCAGCCTTCTTTGATTTTGGACTTGACTAATTTGTCTATTTTAGTATCTGTACTGTATTTGTTCATCTTTATTTCTTTCTTAAGCTTTTAAAAACCGTTACTGAACTTTGAATCAATAACGGTTTATATTTTTATTAGTGTAGGATATTATTTACCTTTTTCAGGATTATTACCACGACCACCTCCTGACGGGTTACCTGTTCGGCTTGGCCAGTTGGGATTTGTATTACCAGTATTATTGGTTGCCATAATTGTTTCCTTTTAAAATTGATAAGAAGATTATCCGCTAATGGATATTTAGCGAATACGGTCATGATAAATTCGGCACTCGGACAAACAGCGACAAAATTAGGGACAAATAGGAGTTTATAATGGAAAATAAAGAAATATTTTCTAACTTTATGAATCTAAAGAACTTTAAAAACTGGTCTGATAATGACCTGGCTAAAGAGGTTTTCAATATTTTACATGATGACGAAATTCGGCATCTATCCAGCGCTGAAGAGGAAGAAGAGATAAGGTTATTCTGTGAAAGATTTTCTCAAGGGCTAGGGCGATTAAAAACTAATGATAAAAGAGAACCTCGTTTTAAACTATATGAAGATAAAAGTAGAAGAATTACTTGGAAGCAATGCTGGGAAGCAGTATCTAAAGAATACCCTAATGTGCAAAACAAAAATGAAGTATTAGATAATATCGATAATGATAAAGAACTAGAAATAAAAAGAATTATTGACAAAACAATAGAAACTCAAGAAATACTTTCTTGGAATAGTGATTTGCAAATTTACTTGAATGCCGCAACCTTATTTTATAACAACAAACCTAAATTCATTCTAGATGCTTGGGAGAACTTAGATAAAAATTACAATGAACAGAATAGATTAGAAGACTTAGTAGAAAAACATAACTTAGGAAGTTTACAGACTTATTTAGGTAATTTTTATTTTTACAAAAAACAAAAATACTCTAAATCCTTGGAATTCTATAAATCAGCAGCCCAAAATTATGATGAGTTGGCTCTCTATCAACTAGGGCAAATCTATGAAATTGGCGTAAATGGGCATATTGAAAAAGATATTGATAAAGCAATGGAATATTATAAAGAAGCTACTGAATATGACTTTCCTTTTGCATTGAATAAATTAGCATATTTATCTTATTGTACACGAAAATATCAACAATTTTTTGAATACGCGAGGAAATCGGCAGAAATTAGCGGATTTAATCCATTACCTATTATTGAAGGGCCGATAATGCTTGATATAGATGGGAATATTAAACGGTCAAATAAACAGCAACAATTTCCAAATTATCTTGGAGTGTTATATTTAGGTTTCGCATATCAAGAAGGGCTTGGGATTAATAAAAATTTGTCAAAAGCAATTCAACAATACGAGCATTTTTTAGAATTTCCATTTAACCATTGGACTCAAACTGTTTTAACAAGGTTATTTCTTTTACTCAAAGAATGTGCCCAAAACGAAGAAGATATAACCAAAGCTAAAAATGCTTTTAATAAATTGAAAGAATTAATAATTAAAAGTTTGGATGCAGCTTGGGAAAACACAGATTCAAGTATATTGAAATTTGAAGATAATTTATTAGGATTAAATCCTGATTTAATCAATGACATTGAAAATGCAAAATATTTTTCCCATAATAATGGAAGCCATATCCTATTGAAATCAATAGTTAAACGATTTACATCATAAATATAGTCTCAGATACAGATGTAGAGCTACTGGAGTAAACTCGATAATCTGAAACAAATTATCTGTTGGTGTGCGCATGAGATTCTAATAATATGATACTTATCATCAAGTAACAAAAGGCCGTCTGAAACCTGTTTTTCAGGATTTCAGACGGCCTGAGACCTTTGAAATAACATAGGTTACTAAAA
>NZ_KV810246.1:0-27450 GCF_001812735.1 Neisseria sp. HMSC069H12 | reverse complement strand
GGTCAGCACATCAACAAAACCGACTCCGCCGTCCGTATTACCCACTTGCCGACAGGCATGGTGGTCGAATGCCAAGACGGCCGCAGCCAACACGCCAACAAAGCGCAAGCGATGAAAGTCCTCGCTGCCCGCCTGAACGACGCGCAAAAACGCGAAGCACAAGCCAAAGAAGCCGCCGAACGCAAATCCCTGATCGGCAGCGGCGACCGCAGCGAACGCATCCGCACCTACAACTACCCACAAGGCCGCGTTACCGACCACCGCATCAACCTTACCCTGCACAAACTGGATTTTGTGATGGACGGCGATTTAGAAGAAATCACCAATGCCCTGATTGCCGAGCATCAAGCCGAGCTTTTGGCAGCAATGGGGGATTGATGGATTTGGTCCATTGCGTTTATACTTTTCAGACGGCCTGATGACATATGTTAATATGGCCGTGTATATGTTATCCCGAAGTGATAAATGCAGCACCAGCTGCGCCACAGCAACACCCTTCTACAATCACCGAATGAGAGGACACAAAATGGCAAAAATCCTGATCGCACCGGTATCTGCCGGTCTGAGCGCCGATGCAGCGGCAAAAGCATTTGCAGCAGCATTAAATGCGCAAGTTTTCCAAGCCGTTGACCCTGCTGCCGAAACCCTGTTGGCTCAAGGCAAAAGCGACGATTGGTTTGACGCACTTGTCGGTAAAGTTGCAGCATTGAATGCAGACAATCTCGTTATCGAAGGCATCACTCCTGATGCGGACAAATTGTTCTTGTCAGGCAAAAACGTTGAATTGGCGCTGTCTTTGGACGCAGGTGTTGTATTGGCGCTGAAATCCGACAACACCGACGCAGCCGCCGTCACCCAACAATTAAACCTCACCAAACAGCTCTACACCAACTCCCCGGGCTTATTGGAAGGCTTTATCATTGACGGCGCAGCCGCTGCTTTAGGCGCACAAGTTGCCGAGCAAACCGGCCTGACTTTCTTCGGCTCCAGCGACAAACTGCAAGACGTATCCGCTTTGGCCAAACGCGAAGCCAAACGCCTGTCTCCAGCCCAATTCCGTTACAACCTGATCGATTTTGCCCGCAAAGCCGATATGCGCATCGTTCTGCCTGAAGGTGCAGAACCACGCACCGTCGCCGCTGCCGCTATCTGTCACGAAAAAGGCATCGCCCGTTGCGTACTGTTGGCGACCCGCGAAGAAGTTGAGGCCGTAGCGAAAGAACGCGGCATCTCCCTGCCTGATTCTTTAGAAATCATCGATCCTGCTTCTTTGGTTGAGCAATACGTCGAGCCGATGTGCGAATTGCGCAAATCCAAAGGCCTGACTCCTGAAGACGCACGCAAACAGCTGCAAGACACCGTCGTGCTCGGCACCATGATGATGGCTCAAAACGACGTAGACGGTTTGGTTTCCGGTGCAGTCCACACCACCGCCAACACCATCCGCCCTGCCCTGCAACTGATTAAAACCGCTCCGGGTGCAAGCCTTGTATCCAGCGTATTCTTCATGTTGCTGCCTAACCAAGTATTAGCATTTGCCGACTGCGCGGTTAACCCAAACCCAACTCCGGAACAACTGGCCGACATCGCCATCCAATCTGCCGACAGCGCCAAAGCCTTCGGTATCGATCCAAAAGTAGCCATGATTTCCTACTCTACCATCAACTCAGGCAGCGGCCCTGATGTCGATGCGGTGATCGAAGCAACCAAACTGGCGAACGAAAAACGCCCTGATTTGGCCATCGAAGGTCCGTTGCAATACGATGCGGCTACCGTTCCATCTATCGGCCAATCCAAAGCTCCGGGCAGCGCTGTT
This sequence comes from Neisseria sp. HMSC069H12, assembly GCF_001812735.1. NCBI lineage: Bacteria > Pseudomonadati > Pseudomonadota > Betaproteobacteria > Neisseriales > Neisseriaceae > Neisseria > Neisseria sp. HMSC069H12. Next base: position 25,634 of record NZ_KV810246.1, on the reverse strand, counting down.
GCCGGTCAAGCAACCGTTTTGGTTTTCCCAGACCTCAATACCGGCAACTGTACTTACAAAGCCGTACAACGCAGCGCCAACGTCCTGAGCGTAGGCCCGTTGTTGCAAGGTTTGCGCAAACCGGTTAACGACTTGTCCCGCGGCGCATTGATTGAAGACATCGTCTTCACCATCGCCCTGACTGCCGTTCAAGCCAAACAAATGCAAGGCTGATTGACAAGCTGATGCTTTACAATCAAAGGCCGTCTGAAACCGATGTTTCAGACGGCCTTTCGTATCTTTGCGCCAACTATATTATAATTCGCCATTATTTTCCGAAAGACTGCCCCAATGACTGCCTACCAGCAACAACTAGCCGACAAAAAGCAATATCTTCAGCAACTTTTCCAAGGACTGGATTTCCCTGAAATCGAAATCTTTGAATCTCCGGAACAGCATTACAGAATGCGTGCCGAGTTCCGTATCTGGCATGAGGGCGGTGAAATGTTTTACGCCATGTTTGAGCGCGGACAAAAGGCAAGCGGGGCAAGCCTGATCCGTTGCGACCAATTTCCTGCCGCATCCGAATCCATCAATGCCTTGATGCCGAAATTGATTGAAGCCACATCCAATCATCCCGAGCTGAAAAACCGCTGGTACGCCGTCGAATTTTTGTCCACTTTAAGCGGAGAAATGCTGGTTACCATGATTTACCACAAGAAACTGAACGAAGCATGGCAACAAGCCGCGCAAGAGTTGGCGCACAATTTGGGCATCCACATCATTGGCCGCAGCCGCGGACAAAAAATCGTATTGAGCCAAGATTTTGTGACCGAAGCATTAGAAGTCAACGGAAAGACCTTCCGCTATCGTCAAATTGAGGGCAGCTTTACCCAACCCAATGCCCAAGTGTGCCAAAAAATGCTGACGTGGGCGTGTGATGCTGCGCAAAACTTAGGCAAAGACCTACTTGAGCTGTACTGCGGCAACGGCAATTTCACCCTGCCACTTTCGCAACATTTCACTCAAGTATTGGCAACCGAAGTCTCCAAAACTTCCGTCAACGCCGCCCAATGGAATATTGAAGCCAACCAAATTACCAATCTCAAAGTCGCCCGCCTGTCTGCTGAAGAATTTACCGAGGCCTACACGCAAAACCGCGAATTCCGCCGCCTGCAAGAACAAGGCATCGACTTGAAAAACTATGATTTTTCAACTATTTTTGTCGATCCTCCACGCGCCGGTGTTGATGATGAGACGCTCAAATTGGTTGCCCGATTCGACAACGTCCTCTATATTTCCTGCAACCCTGAGACCCTACGCACCAACCTCGATACGCTCTGTCAAACCCATACCATCGAACGCGCCGCCCTGTTCGACCAATTCCCATTTACCCACCATATCGAAAGCGGCGTTTGGTTGAAGAAAAAATAAAACCATACAAAAAGGTCGTCTGAATGTTCAGACGGCCTTTAATTAACGGCATATTAAACGATTTTCAAATCAATCCGCCTCCAAAACCACTTTCATGGCTTGGTTTTCAGCAGCATGCTTGAATACATCGTAAGCTTTTTCCAATTCGCTGAATTTGAAATGGTGGGTCATCATTTTGGTGTAATCCACTGAGCTGCTGGAAATGGCTTTCATCAGCATTTCGGTGGTATTGGCGTTAACCAGGCCGGTAGTGATGGCAAGGTTTTTAATCCACAGTTTTTCCAGTTTGAAATCAACGGATTGACCATGTACACCAACCACAGCAATATGGCCGCCGGGTTTCACGATGTCTTGGCACATATTCCAAGTTGCAGGGATACCGACCGCTTCGATGGCGCAATCTACGCCGTCTTCACCGACAATGGCGGCAACTTGCTTGCTCACATCGCCGGAAGCGGGGTTGATGGTATGGGTTGCGCCCAATTCTTTCGCCAGTTTCAAGCGGTTTTCGTCCATATCGCAAACGATGATAGCGGCAGGGCTATACAGTTGTGCGGTCAGCAACGCAGACATACCGATAGGGCCGGCACCGGCGATGAACACGGTATCGCCAGGTTTCACATCACCATATTGCACGCCGATTTCGTGGGCGGTCGGCAAAGCATCGCTCAACAGCAGGGCAACTTCTTCGTTGACGTTGTCAGGCAGCGGAACCAAGCTATTGTCGGCATAAGGCGTACGGACGTATTCGGCCTGTGTACCGTCAATCATATAGCCCAAGATCCAACCGCCGTTGCGGCAGTGTGAATAAAGTTGGATTTTACAGTTGTCGCAAGTACAGCATTTGCTGACACATGAAATAATGACTTTATCACCGACTTTGATGTTTTTTACAGCATCGCCGACTTCTTCTACAATACCGATGCCCTCATGACCGAGAATACGACCGTCGGCAACTTCAGGGTTTTTACCCTTCCAAATACCCAAGTCAGTACCGCAAATCGTGGTCTTAACAATTTTGACGACTGCATCGGTCGGATCGATAATTTGAGGGCGGGGTTTTTCTTCGAAACGGATGTCGTTTGCGCCATGATAAACCATTGCTTTCATGTGAATCTCCTTGAGGGGTTAATAAATTTTAACAATACAGCGTAAATCCACGTTAACTATATTTATATACCCCTCCATAAGATAAGTCAATCCTGATTATTATTTTGTATATTATAGTGTAATATACTGTTTTAAAAATAAATAATTAAAAAGTAAATATTAATGAACACACCCTCATCCTTCGCACGACGACTCATCGATTGGCAGCGCCAACACGGCCGTCACGATTTGCCTTGGCAGGTCAAAGACCCTTATTCCGTCTGGCTTTCAGAAATCATGCTCCAACAAACGCAGGTTGCTACCGTATTGGACTACTATCCGCGTTTCTTAGCCAAATTCCCAACCGTGCAATCACTGGCCACTGCGCCGCAAGACGAGGTTTTATCCTTGTGGGCAGGCTTGGGTTATTACAGCCGCGCACGTAACCTGCACAAAGCTGCACAACAAGTCGTCGGACAATTCGGCGGTATCTTTCCATCCGAGCGCAAAGACTTGGAGACGCTCTGCGGCGTAGGCAGAAGTACCGCCGCCGCTATTTCCGCCTTTGCTTTCAACCGACGCGAAACCATCTTGGACGGCAACGTCAAACGCGTTCTCTGCCGTGTCTTTGCCCAAGACGGAAATCCGCAAGACAAAAAATTTGAAAACGCGCTTTGGACGCTTGCAGAAAGCCTGATGCCGTCTGAAAACGCCGATATGCCTGCCTATACACAAGGGCTGATGGATTTGGGCGCAACCGTCTGCAAACGAACAAAACCTTTGTGCCATCAATGCCCTATGGCAGAGATCTGCGAAGCAAAAAAACAAAACCGCATTGACGAGCTGCCCCGCAAAAAAACTGCTCCCGAAGTGCAAACCCTACCGCTTTATTGGCTGATTATTCATCACACTGACGGCGCATTATTGCTTGAAAAACGCCCTGCCAAAGGCATTTGGGGCGGTCTGTATTGCGTACCCTGTTTTGAAAAATTAGACGATTTGTATACTTACGCCGAACACTTCGGCATTGTTTTAGACGGCCTTGAAGAACAAACCACGTTTACCCACCGCCTGACCCACCGTTTATTGATGATTACCCCTTTTCAGACGCAACAAAGGCCGTCTGAACATCTTTCAGACGGCCTTTGGGTATCATTGGAACATTTGGCGGATTATGGTTTGCCCAAACCTTTAATCAAATATTTGGCTAAAGGCTAAACCGCCCTATTCCACAATCTCTTTAAATACAACTTCTTTCCCGCCGCGAATCAGTACGGCAAACCCATCGCCAATTTGCCAACGCGAGCTCGGATTGGCGTACTCGACGCCCTGACTCCGCAAGCGGACTTGCACCAGTTTTTCAACCGTATTGCCTTCACGCAGCTCAACCATCATCGGGCTGTGGCTGTTGATATAAATTGCAGTAATCGTCCGACCTTGTGCGGATTGATAACGGACAGAATACGTCTGCGCTTGTGCAATGACAGGTAACGGCGCATCAGGGCGCACGGCCTTATAAGAACCGCACGCAGCGCACAAACTCACGCACAAAGCGCAGATGATTTTGTTCAACATAGGCATAGATTAGTAATGGTGATGCGGAATCTCGCCATCAAGACGGTAATAAGTGCCGCAATACGGACATTCAATCTCACTATTGGACTGAATCGGCAAGAACACACGCGGATGGCCGTTCCATGTTTCATGATTAGGGCCGGAGCAATGCAGCGGCAAATCCTGCGGCTTGATGACTACAACGTTTTTTTCAGACTGTGTACTCATGGTTTGGTTCCTCACTATGTTTTCTTATCTTCCGATATTGTAAAGCAAAACGGCCGCTAGGTTCAGACTGAAAACATTATATAATCACTTTTTTCAGACGGCCTTTGATGATTATGACGACCCTGCTCCGCCTTCAAGATTTCGATACTTCCGATTCCGCTTCATTTCTTTATACACTCAGCGCAGCCTATTTGGACCACACCGAACAGGCAGGCGACGATGAAATGTCCGGCCTCAACGATGAACAGCATACATTAACCGCCCTTTGCTATCTTGACAGCCAAGTTCAAGAAGGCGGCTTCGTACAGCTTATCGCTTCAGGATACGGAGAATACATCTTCGGCAATCCGGTTGCCGACAGCCTGCGCCGCTGGCGCATCAAGCCGATACCGAAAATCTTAGACAAAGCCAAAGCCTTATACGAAAAACACGGCGAAGCCATTGAAAAAATGGCAGATGAGCAAAGAGATTTCGATGAAATCCGCAAAGCGTTTCCCGATTTTGAAGAGCTTGACGGCGATTATTATGATGTTGCCGACGAAGATTTGGAAACCGCAGCAGCCTACGTTCAGGCAAATTGGGATAAATTTGCCAAACTGTCAGGCTGAAACCATAAAACTTTGCCGGTTTGAATCATCTGATCAAACCGGCAAAATCATCAATACGTCAAATTAACGTTTGTTTTTCTGATAAATCGGCATTACTTCAGGCAACATTTTGCGGATTGCATTGATACGCGCCTGATTGGTTGGGTGAGTCGACAAAATAGCCAATGAGCTGCCACCCTGTACTTTGTTCATTTTTTCCCACACGCTTACCGCTGCCTCAGGGTTGTAGCCTGCTTCAGCCATCAAACGCACACCGCCGGCATCCGCTTCGCTTTCCTGATAACGTGAGAACGGTTTGGTCGCCAACAAATCTGCACCCAAGCCGACCAAATCACCATCCACACCGGTTGAACTGGCCAAAATCGAACCGCCCAAGCCGGTCAATACTTGTCCGCCCAAAGCTTTTTTACTGTGTTCCAACAAAGCATGGGTCATTTCATGGCCGACAACGGCGGCAATTTCATCATCAGTCAGCTTCAATTTTTCTACTATGCCGGTGTACACGGCCATTTTACCGCCCGGCATTGCCCATGCGTTCATTTCATCACTGCGGATAACGTTCATCTGCCAGTTGAAAGGCACGCCGGTTTTGTTGGCGCGCTCAGCATGAGGACGCAGACGTGCAAACACGCGTTGAACGCGTTGAGCAGTTGGAGATGAAACATCCAAAGCTTTTTGACCACGCGCTTTTTGAATGACTTGTGTGTAACTTTTAGCCGCATCTTCATTTAAAGTCGCGGTATCGTAGCCAACCATATCCGCTACAGAAGTACAGCCGGTCAACGCCAAAATCACGCCCATGCCGGCCCAATATTTTTTATTCCATTTTCTCAACATGTTTTCTCTCTGTTTTTTTAAGTTAATGTAACGACATTGTACCCAAATTTAATACTATTTACACAAAAGGCCGTCTGAACGGTTTCAGACGGCCTTTAAGCGTAATATTTAAGAGCGGCGCTGCAACATCCAAGACTCAATCTTACGCGCATCGTTCACGCGGGTCGTGGAAGACGGAGAGTTGAGCAACACAATGGTAATCGGCTGATTCTGTACATTGGCCTTAACCACCATAGAACGTCCTGCCTCACGGATATAGCCGGTTTTCTGCAATTCAATATTCCAGCTGCCCTCACGTACCAAGGCATTGGAGTTTTTGTAGTTTTGACGACCATTTGCCGTCCAAACCGAGCCATAATTTGAAGTAGAATTTTTGCGGATCAGCGGATATTTGCTGGCTGCCGCAACCATGCGGTTCAAATCGCGTGCAGTTGAAACGTTTTGGAAATTCAAACCGGTAGGCTCATAGAAACGGCTGCTGGTCATGCCCAGGCTTTGTGCTTTGGCATTCATTGCCGCAACAAACACGCTCATACCACCCGGATAGGTACGGCCCAACGCATGGGTAGCACGGTTTTCACTGCTCATCAGGCTCAGGTGCAACAGTTCGCCGCGTGTCAGTGTCGTGCCGATACTCAAACGGCTGCCTGTACCTTTCAAACGGTCGATTTCAGCCTCGGTAATCGTGATAGGCTCGTTCATATCCAGATGCGCATCCAACACCACCATCGCGCTCATCAATTTGGAAATAGAGGCAATCGGCATGACACGATCAGGGTTTTTCTGATACAGCACTTCACCGGTTTTATTATTGAAAATCAAAGCAGATTGCGAAGAAAGCAGAGGACCTGCCAAAGCGGCTTGAGCTTCGACTTGGTCGGCATGACTCAACGCAAAAGCTTCCATCGGGTCATTTTGCACTGGGAAATTTTGCTCCAAAAATTGTCCCAATACATCCATATCATCGGCAACGGCAGGCGCAGAAGCAAAGGCCAATGCCACACCTGTCCATACCATTCCTAAAGTTTTATAGAATTTCATATCTGCCAATTCAAAAAAATACATTTAATTCAACATTCTGTTGAATTTTTCGCTAATTGTAAAGCGAGTTGAGAAAACTTTGCGTTTGTTTGCGAGATATTCAAATCCAGCGCCCTCATCTGTTTCTTAGACGATACGGCGCAATGCCTGCTCTGATTTGAAAAAACACAAGATAGTCATTATACTTAGGCTCCTTTGTCAGAGGCATTCCCTCAATCCGGCAATACACCCAAAATATCTGTTCCCCCTTTACAACACAGCCTCCATACAACCATACGAAGAAATTATTATGTCTGAAGAAAAACGCACCTGTTCATTCTGCGGGAAGTCCGAAAACGACGTTAAAAATCTGATCGAAGGCGAACACGCCTTCATCTGCAACGAATGTGTAGAAACTTGCGGCATGATGCTGCAAGACAACGAATCAGGCGAGATTGAAAACGAGCTTGCCAAAGCGAAAGAAGAAAACGCCGAAAAAAAACTGCCTACCCCGGCCGAAATCGTTGCCAACCTCAACGACCACGTTATCGGTCAGGAACACGCAAAAAAAGCGTTGGCAGTATCGGTTTACAACCACTACAAACGCCTGCGCCACCCGAAAGCGGAGGGCAAAGTCGAGTTGTCCAAATCCAATATCCTGCTCATCGGCCCTACCGGTTCAGGTAAAACCCTGTTGGCACAATCTTTGGCGCGCAAACTGGATGTACCTTTTGTCATGGCGGATGCCACAACTTTGACCGAAGCGGGTTATGTAGGTGAAGACGTCGAACAAATCATCACCAAACTTTTGGGCAAATGTGATTTTGACGTTGAAAAAGCCCAGCGCGGCATCGTTTATATCGATGAAATCGATAAAATTTCACGCAAAAGCGACAATCCGTCCATCACGCGCGACGTATCCGGCGAAGGCGTGCAACAAGCCTTGCTGAAACTGATTGAAGGCACGGTAGCCAGCGTTCCTCCTCAAGGCGGCCGCAAACATCCGAACCAAGAATTCATCAACGTCGATACCACCAACATCCTCTTTATCTGCGGCGGTGCATTTGCCGGCTTGGAAAAAGTCATCCGCCAACGTACTGAAAAAGGTGGTATCGGCTTTGGTGCGGCGGTACACAGCAAAGATGAAAACGCCGATATTTCAGCCCTGTTTGAAACAGTCGAGCCTGAAGACTTGATTAAATTCGGTTTGATTCCCGAGCTTATCGGCCGTCTGCCCGTGATTGCTACATTGGCAGAATTGGACGAAGATGCTTTGGTCAACATTTTGACTGAACCGAAAAATGCCTTGGTCAAACAATATCAAACTTTGTTTGAGATGGAAGATGTCGGTCTTGAGTTTGAAGAAGATGCCTTGCGCAGCATCGCCAAACTGGCGATGGAACGTAAGACCGGTGCGCGCGGCCTGCGCTCTATCGTCGAACGCTGCCTCTTGGACACCATGTACGCCCTGCCAGATTTGAAAGGCGTAGCAAAAGTCGTCATCAATAAAGAAGTGGTGGAAAAAGGCGATCAGCCAAAACTTTTCCGCGAAGACGGCAGCGAATATAAGCAATAAGGCCATTCCCTAAAAAGACGTGTACTCGTTATACGTCTTTTTTATTTTTTTAATAAAACCAAAAGCATATCTTTGAGACCTTTGAAATAACATAGGTTACTAAAATTTTATGCTCAATCTCATTTTCAAAATGCAAAACTTTTCTAATTTTTCCTACTTTTTACTTAATATTAGGAAGGTTTTAGGCAATTGAAAATTTTTTGGCGCATTTTTATGCATCAAATTTCGTTAACAGACTATTTTTGCAAAGGCCTCCTTTGAATAATGGTTTTATACATAAAAAAACAAAGGCCGTCTGAAATATATTCAGACGGCCTTTGTTTTCAAGTTGCTCTAAGTCTGCCTTCATCCGGAGTATTGATGAGAGTGACTTCCTTGAATTTTATGAAGCTTATTTTTTTGCTTTCTTAACAGCTTTTTTAGCAGGGGCAGCTTTGGCGGCAGGCTCAGAAGCCGCAGCTTCAGGAGCAGCAGTTTCAGAATCAGCTACTGGTTCAGATGCAGCAGGCTCGGAGGCAGCTGATTCAGCAGTACGTTGATAGCCTTTGCCTTTCATGCAGGCATCAAATACAGCGCGATCAGCATTTTCACCAGATGCTTGTTGGCATTGAGTCATTGCTTCTTCAACAGTGATGCGTGGTGCTGCCGCTTCTTCAGGTTTGGAAGAAGAACAAGCTGCCAACATCAGACTACCGGTTGCAAGAGCGATTAATAAAGTTTTCATAATTGTATATTCCTAAATTTTGATTTTATGGTTTACCGTTAAATGGGAGATACAGGCTACAAAACAAGCTCTGCACCCCAATATTGAGTACATGAGTACAATTTAGTTTCATTTCAGTCTGTAAGTTTTTGATAAATTAATTCTATTGACGTTAAGACAAATGCTTAATTCCCAATAAACTCAAAATCTTGCAAGCCAGTAATTTTTTCTGTTTTTTTCACTGTAAAAATATCAAAACTTGGTCAATCCTAGCCGCAACCATCATTTGGGGAGTCCCTCTTTTTATGGCATAATGGACTACTTGACGGATTATTCCGCTCCCCATTTTTTTCAAACCGCAGAATCAACATCATACTGCGGTTTGTCCATTTCAGAATCAGATTTTTCAGACGGCCTATCATTCAAAAGGCCGTCTGAACAGAAAGCCACCATCATGAATCCTTTCTCTTCACTCGGTTTAGGCAGCGAATTAGTCTCTGCCCTGACCGATCAGGGTTATGAAAACCCGACGCCTATCCAAGCAGCAGCGATTCCCAAAGCCTTGGCAGGACACGACCTTTTGGCCGCGGCACAAACCGGCACAGGGAAAACCGCCGCCTTTATGCTGCCCAGCCTCGAACGCCTGAAACGCTACGCCACATCCAGCACCTCTCCTGCCATGCACCCTGTCCGCATGTTGGTATTGACCCCAACCCGCGAACTGGCTGATCAAATTGACCAAAACGTACAGGCATACATTAAAAATCTTCCTTTGTGCCACACCGTTCTCTTCGGAGGCGTCAATATGGATAAACAAACTGCCGACTTGCGCACCGGTTGCGAAATCGTTGTCGCGACGGTTGGCCGACTGCTTGACCACGTCAAGCAAAAAAACATCAATTTAAACAAAGTTGAAATCGTCGTACTCGACGAAGCCGACCGTATGCTTGATATGGGTTTCATCGACGATATCCGCAAAATCATGCAGATGTTGCCCAAACAGCGACAAACCCTGCTTTTCTCCGCCACTTTTTCACCACCTATCCGCAAGCTTGCGCAAGATTTTATGCACACGCCCGAAATGGTTGAAGTGGCTGCGCAAAACACCACCAACGCCAATGTCGAGCAACACATCATTGCCGTTGATGCACTCAAAAAACGCAACCTGCTCGAACGTCTGATTGTTGATTTGCATATGAATCAAGTCATTGTATTCTGCAAAACCAAACAAAGCGTCGATCAAGTTACCCGCGACCTCGTTCGTCGCAACATTGCCGCGCAATCCATCCACGGCGACAAATCCCAACAAAGCCGACTGGAAACCCTCAACGCCTTTAAAGAAGGTACATTACGCGTTTTGGTTGCCACGGACGTTGCCGCGCGCGGTCTGGATATTGCCGAGTTGCCTTTCGTCATCAACTACGAGCTGCCAACCCAACCTGAAGACTACGTCCACCGCATCGGACGTACCGGCCGGGCCGGTGCCGACGGCGTTGCCATTTCCTTGATGGATAAAACCGAACAGAAAATGTTTGAAGCCATTAAAGAGCTGATCGGCAGCGATTTGAATGTGGAACGCATCGAAGGCTTTGAGCCGCATTGGTGGGGCAACGACAATCAAGATGAAGCCGAAGCACAACCGGTTCAGCACAACGACAGCCGATCTCGCCGCGATGATAGAAACAAACGCAACGAATACTCGAATAAATCAGACAAAAACTCGAAAAAAGTAGAAGAGAAAAACGATCCGGGTATTGTCTGCGGTAAAATTGCCGGCAGAACACGCCGCAGCCGTCACGAGCGTCAGCCTTGCGCCCTGCTCCAACCTGGTTTTGGCGTAAAGTAAACAACGCTGATTAATCGGTTTTCTGATTATTTATCCTAAGCAAAGGCCATCTGAAACTTATCTTTTAAACGGCCTTTTATTGAACTAAAAATAAAAAGGACGTGATGAACGCGTCCTTTTTTCCGTTTCAGACGGCCTTTATTATTTAAGGCCGTCTGAAAATCGGTTTACCTTGTTACATTAAACATTCACGGTTTCGGCTACTTCGTTGTAGCTGTCGATTTCGTTGAAGTTCATGTAGCGGTAGATTTGGTCACCCTGCTCGTTGATAATACCGATATTAGCTTGATATTCTTCAACAGTCGGGATTTTACCCAGTTTGGAGCAGATTGCCGCCAACTCAGCCGAGCCGAGGTAAACGAAGGTGTTTTTACCCAAGCGGTTCGGGAAGTTGCGGGTAGAGGTGGACATGACGGTTGCGCCTTCGTGTACTTGGGCTTGGTTACCCATACACAATGAACAGCCCGGCATTTCCATACGCGCGCCGGCACGACCGAGTACGCCGTAGTGGCCTTCGTCGGACAACTCTTTCGCATCCATTTTGGTCGGCGGTGCCATCCACAGGCGGACGGGGATGTCGGACTTGCCTTCCAAGAGTTTGGAGGCGGCGCGGAAGTGGCCGATGTTGGTCATGCACGAACCGATGAACACTTCGTCAATTTTGGTGCCGGAGCGCTCAGACATGAAGCACACGTCGTCAGGATCGTTCGGACAGGCGATAATCGGCTCTTTAATGTCGTCCATGTTGATTTCAATCACGGCGGCGTATTCGGCATCTTTATCCGCTTCGAGCAATTCAGGATTTGCCAACCATGCTTCCATGGCTTTGATGCGGCGTTCCAAAGTGCGCGGATCTTTATAGCCGTCAGCAATCATGTTTTTCATCAACACGACGTTGGATTTCATGTACTCGATAATCGGCTCTTTGTTGAGCTTCACGGTACAGCCTGCAGCAGAACGTTCGGCAGACGCGTCAGTCAATTCAAAGGCTTGTTCCACTTTCAAATCAGGCAGGCCTTCGATTTCGAGGATGCGGCCGGAGAAGATGTTTTTCTTACCGGCTTTGGCAACAGTCAGCAAACCTTGTTTAATCGCGTACAACGGAATTGCATTTACCAAGTCACGCAGGGTGACGCCCGGTTGCAGTTTGCCACTGAAGCGTACCAATACAGACTCAGGCATATCAAGCGGCATTACGCCCGTGGCTGCTGCGAAAGCAACCAAGCCGGAACCGGCAGGGAAAGAAATACCGATAGGGAAACGAGTGTGGCTGTCGCCGCCGGTACCGACTGTATCAGGCAACAGCAGACGGTTGAGCCATGAGTGAATCACGCCGTCCCCCGGACGTAGGGATACACCGCCACGGGTCGAGATGAAGGCAGGCAATTCTTTATGGGTTCTTACATCAACAGGTTTCGGATAAGCGGCAGTGTGACAGAAAGACTGCATTACCATATCTGCTGAGAAGCCCAAGCAAGCCAGGTCTTTCAATTCATCGCGAGTCATCGGGCCGGTAGTGTCTTGCGAGCCGACAGTAGTCATGCGTGGTTCGCAGTAAGTACCTGGGCGCACGCCTTTGCCTTCCGGCAAACCGCAGGCACGGCCAACCATTTTTTGGGCCAAGGTGAAACCGGCTTTGCTTTCGGCAGGCGCTTGAGGCAGACGGAATTCGGTAGAAGCAGGCAGTTTCAGTGCTTCGCGTGCTTTGGCAGTCAGGCCGCGACCGATAATCAGGTTGATACGGCCACCGGCTTGCACTTCGTCCAGCAATACTTGAGATTTCAGGCTGAACTCGGCAACGGTTTCGCCGTTTTTCACGATTTTGCCTTCATAAGGCAGGATATCGACGACATCGCCCATTTTCAGAGCAGATACATCAACTTCAATCGGCAATGCACCGGAGTCTTCTTGAGTATTGAAGAAAATCGGCGCAATTTTACCACCCAAGCAGACGCCGCCGAAGCGTTTGTTCGGTACGAACGGAATATCTTCGCCGGTATGCCAAATGACGGAGTTGGTAGCAGATTTGCGTGAAGAACCGGTACCGACCACATCGCCAACGTAAGCAACCGGATGGCCTTTGGCTTTGAGTTCTTCCAACAATTTAATCGGACCGACTTCGCCCGGTTTGTCAGGATTGATGCCGTCGCGCGGGTTTTTCAACATCGCCAGCGCGTGCAGAGGTATATCAGGACGGCTCCATGCGTCAGGTGCAGGAGAGAGATCGTCTGTATTGGTTTCACCGTCGACTTTGAAGACGGTAACGGTGATTTTTTCGGGAACTTTGGCGCGTGAAGTAAACCATTCGGCATCTGCCCAAGATTGCAAAACTTCCTGCGCGTATTTGTTGCCTTTCTCGGCTTTTTCCTGAACGTCATGGAAAGAATCGAACATCAGAAGCGTATGTTTCAAACCTTTGGCGGCAATAGGCGCAAGTTTGTCGTCGTCCAAGAGTTCGATTAAGGCGTGAATGTTGTAACCGCCGAGCATCGTACCTAAGAGTTCGGTCGCATCTTCGGGGGAAACCAACGGACTGGATGCGCTGCCTTCGGCAACGGCTGCCAAAAATGAGGCTTTAACTTTGGCGGCATCGTCCACACCGGGTGGTACGCGGTGAGCAAGCAGTTCGACCAAGAACTCGCCTTCGCCTGCGGGCGGGTTTTTCAGCAGCTCGACCAAATCGGCGGTTTGCTGCGCGTTCAAAGGGAGGGGTGGGATACCGAGGGCGGCGCGCTCGGAGACGGCTTTGCGATAGGCTTCTAACATCTCTTTGTTCCTTTTTCTGTTTTTTCTTCTGGGTAATTGCAAATGATTTGCAATTAAAGATTGTAAACAATCCTTTTAAGCATCATAGACCAGTTTTCAAAAAATGGGAACAGTTATGTTACTGAATGTAATAAATTTAAACTATTTTATTTAATGTGTTAATAGTCTAACCTATCTAAAGTCACCCTCTTCTATGCGGTTTAGCCAAACAGACGGGAAACTTCGGCTGATTTTTTACGGTACGGCAATATGATTTCAACGCGGAACAGGCCGTCTGATTGAATGTTTCTGATTTTCGCGTCGGTGTCATACATCAAAGTCAGACGCTCTTTCAGATTGCGTAAGGCCATAGAATTGCCTTTATGCGGCTTGGTATTTTCATTAGGTTCTTTTCCACACGGATTTTCGATACTGATGAAAATAGATGATTTTTCCAATTTTGTTAATACTGTAATTATCCCTGGGCGGTGGCTGGATTCGACACCATGGAATACAGCATTTTCCAAAAGCGGTTGCAGCAGCAGATGCGGCGTTTCCGCATCGTCGGGTGCATGGTGCTGCCACATAACCTGTACACGCATATGTCCCATGCGGATTTGCTCGATGGCAATATATTCCTGCGCCCACTCGATTTCCTGCCCCAAGGTGCTGTTTTGACTACCGTCGCGCAGTTGTGCGCGGAACAGGTTGGCTAGATTCTCCAGCAAAGTTTCCGCATCATACGGACGCAGACGGATTAAGCTGATGGCGGCATTCAGGCTGTTAAACAAGAAATGCGGACGGATACGCGCCGTCAACGCACTCAATCTGGCTTCGGAAATAGAAGGCGCAAGGCTGTTGCGGCGGGCCGCTTCGATGTACATGAAACTGAAACAAAAAAAGGTCAGCAAGAAGAAGTGCTGAATCAACGACCAAATATCTGTCTTCAAAATTACTAAATCGACAAACAAGAAAATCAGCAGGTTGGAGACGTAGGAAACCACAACGCTGTACTGCGAGCGAAGCAGGGACGGCGCAAATGCCTGTAAGAAATAGACCTTAAGTAAAATTAAAAGGATGACGGGGCAAGCCCATGAAAAATGTTGGAAAATCTGTTCCGGATAAGGCACGCCCGATACCGTCATCAACGGAAAGATAAACAAACTGATTAACAAAATAATGAGCAGGCGCACCAAAGTTGCGGAATTGCGCAAATCCGGCACTGCGAAATTCTGGTTTATTTGACGTATAATAGACATGATTTCAACCGTTTTCTTTCATAATGTATAGACGGGTCTGCTATATTGAAGACGTAGACCCTGTTTTTTTATTTATATTTTAAGGATGCTGATATGAGCAAGGACAAAACCTGGTCAGGCCGTTTTAACGAACCTGTTTCCGAGCTGGTCAAAAAATATACCGGCTCGATTGATTTTGACAAACGACTGGCAGAATGGGACATCCAAGGCTCGCTGGCACACGCGCAAATGCTGACACAGTCGGGCGTTTTGAGCGAAGACGACCTCTCCGCCATCCATCAGGGCATGGCCGAGATTATAGCAGAAATCAAAGAAGGAACGATTTCCTGGTCGCTGGATTTGGAAGATGTCCACATGAACATCGAACGCCGTCTCACCGACAAAATCGGCGATGCGGGCAAGCGCCTGCATACCGGCCGCAGCCGCAACGACCAAGTCGCCACCGACATCCGCCTGTGGCTGCGTGATCAGATTACCGTTATTCAAGACCTGATTCGAAGCCTTCAGACGGCCTTAGTCGATTTGGCGGAACAAAATGCCGAAACCGTTATGCCCGGTTTTACCCACCTGCAAGTTGCCCAGCCGGTCAGCTTCGGGCATCACATGCTCGCCTATGTTGAAATGCTCGGCCGCGATTTCGAGCGCATGGCCGACTGCCGCAAACGCGTCAACCGTATGCCGCTCGGCACCGCCGCCCTTGCCGGTACCACCTACCCGATTCAACGCGAAATTACCGCCGAGCTGTTGGGTTTCGAACAAATCTGCCAAAATTCGCTCGATGCCGTATCTGACCGCGATTTTGCCATTGAGTTCACGGCTGCCGCTTCCCTGATTATGGTTCACCTGAGCCGCCTTTCCGAAGAATTGATTTTGTGGATGAGCCCGCGTTTCGGCTTTATCGATATTGCCGACCGTTTCTGCACCGGCTCGTCCATCATGCCGCAAAAGAAAAACCCCGACGTGCCCGAACTCGTGCGTGGCAAATCCGGTCGCGTGATTGGCCACCTGATCGGCCTGGTTACCCTGATGAAATCGCAACCTTTGGCATACAACAAAGACAATCAGGAAGACAAAGAGCCTTTGTTTGACACTGCCGACACGCTTATCGACACCCTGCGCATTTACGCCGACATGATGCGCGGCGTAACCGTCAAACCCGACAATATGCGCGCTGCCGTGATGCAGGGTTTTGCAACGGCTACCGACTTGGCGGATTACTTGGTGAAAAAAGGCATGCCTTTCCGCGACAGCCACGAAGTTGTTGCCCAAGCCGTGCGCCATGCCGATGAAGCTGGCGTTGATTTGAGCGAATTGCCGCTTGAAGTCCTGCAAGGTTTCAGCGGTTTGATTGCCGACGATGTTTACAGCGTGCTGACACCCGAAGGCAGCTTAAACGCACGTAACCACTTGGGCGGCACCGCGCCTGAACAAGTCCGTTTCCAAATTAAACGCTGGCGTGAATTGTTGGCTTAAACCCATCTAAACACACAATAAAAGGCCGTCCGAAAATTTTTAGACGGCCTTTTGATTACCTGTGTTACACTCAACCTCACAATAAAAACTGATAAAACCTAAACTTACCTTCAAACGAGAAAACACGCCTCCTGACTTTGCCGCCCATTCAAACAAAAGGAGCGAGGATGAAAAACATTGTCTTAAAATTGGTCATGATCTGCCTATGCTGCGGATGCTATGCCGTATTCGTCGCCTGGGAAAATGGTGGATTCAGCCAGCTCCATGATTTTCAAGCAATAGAGAGCAACGGCATGAGCATATACCTTCATCAAACCTCCTCCGCAGCCATGCAGGCTGAAAAAAGCGAGCTGTCGATTTTGCAAAACAACCAAAACAGCTTGGCCTCTTGCGTCGGCATTGAATCTTTATGCGAACACGCCAAGCCGGGCATCTGGGTTGAACATGCCAAATTCTTACAACACAAGGACACGGGCAAATTATTGGTACTTTCGTTGGACTATTTGGAAAACAATGACACTGCAAAAACCCTACACAACCGCTATACTGCATCGCTCCTACCCCAAGCAGACAAAACGGAGGCGTGGCATTACGCCTGGCGTACATTTCTGAGCTCAATAATATTTCTAATGGGCATCAATCTGCTGCCAATGATTTTTACCCTATTTGAGGAAAAGACAAGCGAAGCATAAAAACATGCCGTCTGAAAACATTTTCAGACGGCATGTTTCATTATTAAAGCTTAACGCGGATGAACCATATCGGCAGGAACAACCAATTCGTCAAACTCTTCGCCTGTCAACAAGCCCAGTTCAATGGCGGTTTCGCGCAACGATTTATCGTTTTTATAGGCGGTTTTGGCGACTTTGGCGGCGTTTTCGTAGCCGATTTTGCGGTTCAGCGCGGTAACGAGCATCAGGGAATGGTGCAGGAAATAGTCGATTTTTTCCGGTACGGGTTCGATGCCCTCGGCGCAGTTTTCGTTGAAGCTGTTGCACGCGTCGCCCAAGAGGCGGATGGATTGCAAGAGGTTGTAGGCGATGACGGGCATATAGACGTTCAGCTCGAAATTACCCGACGCGCCCGCCATGCCGATGGTAACGTCGTTGCCGAACACTTGGCAGCACACCATGGTCATCGCCTCGCATTGGGTCGGATTGACTTTGCCCGGCATGATGGACGAACCCGGCTCGTTTTCGGGGATTTTGATTTCGCCCAAACCGCAGCGCGGGCCGCTTGCCAGCCAGCGGATGTCGTTGGCGATTTTGTTCAGGCTTGCCGCCAGCGTTTTCAGTGCGCCCGAAGCGGCAACAGCGGCATCGCGTCCACCCAAGGCTTCAAATTTGTTCGGCGCGCTGACAAACGGCAGGCCGGACAGTTCGGCGAGTTTGGCGGCGGCTTTTTCGGCGTATTCGGGATGGCTGTTCAAACCCGTGCCGACCGCTGTGCCGCCCAAAGCGAGTTCGTACAAACCTTTGAGTGCGTCGTTCAGACGGCCTAAGCCGTGGTCGAGCTGGGAAACGTAGCCGGAAAACTCTTGCCCTAAAGTCAGCGGCGTCGCGTCCTGCAAATGAGTGCGGCCGATTTTGACGATGGGGGCAAATTCTTTGGCTTTTTTGTCCAACGTGTCGCGCAGGGCTTTTACTGCCGGAATAAGGTGGCGGTTGATTTCAATCGCGGCGGCAACGTGGATGGCGGTCGGGAACGCGTCGTTGGTCGATTGCGCGTGGTTCACATGGTCGTTGGGATGGACGGGCTGGTAGGCCGCCAAACCCGTACCGGCGATTTCGTTGGCGCGGTTCGCCAGCACTTCGTTCATGTTCATATTGGACTGCGTGCCGGAGCCGGTCTGCCAAACCACTAAAGGGAACTGCCCGTCGAGCTTGCCGTTCAACACGTCGTCCGCTGCCTGCGTAATCAAATCCGCTTGTTCGGGCTTAATCCTGCCGAGGGAAACATTGGTGGCTGCGGCGGCTTTTTTCACCAGCGCCAAAGCATAAATCAGCGGCTGCGGCAGGGTTTCGCCGCCGATTTTGAAATTGTTGCGGCTGCGCTGGGTCTGCGCGCCCCAATAGGCTTCGGACGGGACTTCGACATTGCCCATGGTGTCGTGTTCGGTACGGGTGCTCATGCGTTTCTCCTACATTCAAACAGAAATAATAATGATTCGTAAAATTATTATAACCAGCAATAGGCCGTCTGAAAAGAGAGATATTTTTTCAGACGGCCTATCTGCTTTATAAACGGAAAACACAAACGCAAGATGGAATCCAAATACAAACCTCGCTAACACTCCTCTCTTCTAAAAGTTTTTAGCCCGTATCGGCTTGTGTTCAAGGCTAAAGCTTTCCTTACCGACAATAAAGTTTTTTTCAGCTTCAGACACTTTATCGTTTCTTTACTTTGCTTCTCTCTAAGAGCATAATAAATAAAAATGATTATCAGGATATGAATCATGAAACAAAACCATTTGATTTGCTTGTTAATGAGCAGTTTTGCCGCCGCAAACGGCTTTGCCGAAACCTTGGCAGACCCTGACGAAATCCAGCCTGTCAAAACCTTCTCCCCGCCCAAACCGATTGCACCGACCGCAGCTCAGGGCTACTTCCCCGAAAACCAATTCGACCGCACCGACCGCAGCGATCATTACTTTGTTACCGAAAACATAGACCAAGCCTTCCGCCCGTTGAAGGCAAACAGCAACTTTTACGGCAAAAGCTTTTACAACTCCGTTACCGCGCAAGCACGCGGGGCGAAGGTGTACGGCGTAGCCAACCTCAATCACACCAAAGCCAACGGCTATAAAAACGGCGACGGCAACCAGACCGATTGGAAATACAGCCGTTTTAATCAAGCTTTGGTACTCGGTTTCGTGCCGTCTGAAAATCAGGAATACCGCCTTACTTATCTGCACGACGACATCAATAACGACCGCCAGCCGCAGTTCGTCAACGACGCATTGGACACCGAACGCCACATCGCCAAACTCAACGCGCGTTGGGGCAATGCCGATTTGAGCAATACTGTCAGCGCGGAAGCAGGCATCATCAAACTCAAACGCCGCGCCGACAATTACTCCCTGCGCCAAAACAACACACCGCAGCAAGTGTTCGTAGAGCTTGACCGCAAAGTGTACGACTTCTCGCTCAAACACGACGCGGATTTCGGCAAGTTCCACAACAATGCCGCCGTCAGCTACCGCAACGACAGCCAAAACGGCGAGCGCAACACCCACACCGCCATGCGAGACTTCCTCAACGGCTACCGTTTCGCCGATGTGCACATTGACCGCTGGCGCATTGCCGATACCTTGTCTTACAAGTTTGACGACCGACACAAACTGGGCTTGGGTTTGAGCTACGAATTCAACGAAGCGGACGTTCGCAAAAATACGGCGCAACCCGCTCATCCGATAAACCGCAATCTCGCCTTCGCCTCATCGCAACAAATCTGGAAAACCCATTACGGCTACGACTTCAACGGCAAAGTGCGCCGTCATGCCTTCTCAGGCGAACTCAAATACGATTTCACG
Source organism: Neisseria sp. HMSC069H12 (assembly GCF_001812735.1). Lineage (NCBI taxonomy): Bacteria > Pseudomonadati > Pseudomonadota > Betaproteobacteria > Neisseriales > Neisseriaceae > Neisseria > Neisseria sp. HMSC069H12. The sequence goes on along the minus strand of NZ_KV810246.1, from coordinate 5,751 downwards.
CCGTCTGAAACGCAAAAATACAGTGTCTCCCTTGCTCACTTAGAACGAATCGGCGACAACACCGAACGCTTTAACTCACTTGCCGCCATCGTGCAAAACCGCATGAACGGCGCGTTGATGAACCAAAATCCAGCCGCCGCCATCGCAGGCAATCCCCTGCTGAAAACCGAAAAACACAACCGCATCAAGCTTACCGCCGACAGCCGCAACGACTACTACAACGGCTACATGAACTCGTTGGCAGGCGCGGGCTGGAACATAGGCGGCACGCTTGTGGCGGACAAAGTCAAAGACCTGATTATTTTTGACCGCGCACGCGGACAAAGCGGTATTTCATCCAAAGGCGGCGGCATCATCACACGCAACGTGGACGCGCGATTATTTACCGCGCAGGCCTACGCGCGTTACAACTTCAATCCGCATTGGGCGGCAGGCATCAAAGCCACCTACAACTACGGACACAACGAAACCGACGGCAGGCCGCTCTATCAAATCCGTCCGTTTGAAGCCGCCGTCCAAGCCGACTACAAAAACTACTTTGCCCACGGCAGCTACAACATCGGTACCGCAACACGCTTTGTCGCCAAACAAACGCGCGGCGATTTTGACGCGGCAAGCGGTCTGGGCATAGATAAACGCGAAGCCGCCAAAGGCTTTACCGTTGCTGACGTGTATGCCGGCGTGAACATTAAAGACAAATACGGCTTGCGCTTGGGCGTGAACAACGTGTTCAACAAAAAATACGCCGAACACATCAGCGGCGACCACGTCCTCGCCCTGTCACCCAGCGTAGTGTATGCACCGGGAAGGACATATTGGCTGAGTTTGCACGCGGCGTTTTAAAATCAGGCCGTCTGAAAGAATGCCTACACTGGCTTATTAAGAATTAGGAGATAAAAAATGGATATGAAAAGACGTGATTTCTTAAAAATGACCGCCGCGCTGGCAGCGGCAGGCGTTTCGCCTTCATTGTTGGCAGCCGGTAAAGAACAATTTACCGTGTACGGCGCGCCGGCAATGCCCAGCGTTACCATCGCAGTAGCGGCGTTGCAAGGCAAGCTGGCGAAACAGGCGGATGTATCGCTGAAAATCTGGCGTTCGCCCGACCAACTGCGCGCGGGCGTAGCAAGCGGACAATTCAAAGTGATGATGAGTCCGAGCAATGTCGGCGTAAACCTGCGCAACCAAGGGCAGAAAGTCGGCATGGTCAATATTTTGACCAATGGCATCACGCAGCTGATGTGCAAAGGCAGCGCGATTGCCTCGCCGCAGGATTTGGTCGGCAAAAAAATCCTCGTGCCGTTTAAAAACGACATGCCCGACATCGTGCTGCAAGCCTTGTTGAAAAAACTGAAAATCGACGCACACAAAGTCGGCATCACTTACACCGCCACGCCGCCCGAAGCAGTCGGACTGTTTTTGAGCAAGGACTACCACGCCGCCATCCTGCCCGAACCGATGGCAACCGCCAGCCTACTTAAAGGCAAAACCATGGGCGTAACCGTCGTGCGTGGTTTTGACTTAGTAAAAGCATGGGGACAGGCGTTTGACACCAAACCGCTGATTCCGATGGCGGGCATCATCGCCAACGAAGAATATTTCCACGCACACAAGGCGCAGTTCGACATTTTCCATCAGGATTTGAAAAACGCGCTCAACTGGATACTTGCCAATCGCCAAAGCGCCGCGAAAATCGGCAAAAACTACCTCCCCGCCCCCGAACCCGCCCTAGTCATGGGCTTGGACGGCGCACGGCTGACGGTAACCAAAGGCAGCGAAGTGAAGAATGAGATTTTGAAGTTTTACGAAATCCTGATGCAGTTCAACCCAAAACTTCTGGGCGGCAAGCTGCCGGATAACGGGTTCTTCTTGGCTTAAAAGAGGATAGAGGCCGTCTGAAAATAGTGGAGTAGCCATGAAATCTGACTTGTCATTTTCAGATGGCCTATCAGATAATAATTAGAACAGTACACAAAAAGCCGTTATTCGCACACAGGCGGGAATCTAGCCCCCGATATTGCAGGAATATTTTAAAATTACAGCAACGTCAAACTTCTAGATTCCCTTCTGTGCGCGAATAACGATAGGTGGTAACAGCGGATTGGGTTGCCAAAACTAGAAACCGTTGAATTACCTGAAATGTCAGGACATAGCCCAACTTACGTTTACTACAATTTTTGTAAATAAACCCCAAATTTTCTGATTATAATTTAAGCTATAAAACTTTAACTTTTACAGCAGATGATAAGGAATAGTTGATGAAATATTTTACCGTAAAAAAATTATATGCCGCCTTCTGCCTGTTGCCGTTTTTAATCGCTTGCAATCCGCCCCAAAAAAACGATGCACAGGCTGTATTTGATCAAAAAGAGAGTCGTTACCCTTACCCGCATCATGATACGGTCGGCAATTTCGGCGGTATCCCCATCCGTTTTTCTTCATATATTACTCCCGGCCCTGTTGTCAGTTACGAAGACACGCCGAGTGGTTTGTCGAAGGAATGGGAAACCTATAATCCTCCACCTCGAACCTTAGAATCCCCTCTAACCGGATTTTTAGTTATATGGAACCTGAAAACGGACGAGATTTTCGATTTGCGAAATCAGACGGGATTTGATTATTATGATGCCATGGATTATCCGGAAAACCCTTGGGTGGAGTTCAGCTATCATGCGGATAAAACGCCTTGGTCATTGGACTTTTTGACCAAGAAACTGGAGAGGGATTTAAGGTATAAACCTACTCTTCCAGAATATAGTTTTAAGTCTACGGGTGAAAAACTATACGGATTGGAGGTATATAAACAACTTGAACCTGACACCAATACAAAAACAACTGATACGCTTTTTATAGGCAGGGATAAGAATGGGAACGTAACAACTTATATTTCCTGTTTCGATAACAACAAAAATGAGTCAATTAATCCTCCATGCAGCCACAATTTTCTGTCAGGCAATAATCCGTATATCACATTTGATGCCTCATACAGCAGGTTTTATTTGAAAGACTGGAGGAAAATCGAAAGTCAGTCCAAAAAAATATTGGAAGGTTTTGCTGATAATGCTAAGCACCCAGAACGTAAACTTTAACGTTCATAAAGGAAAAAAAGGAGTTGAAAATGCCTGCAACCATTAGATTAAATGATATTGAGCGCTATCAGAATATGATTAAAACACAAGGAGTACAGGGAGCTATCCGTGTTTACGAAGAACTTTTGTCCAAGGGTTACGACTATGCGGGTTGGGCAAAAGGCGTTGCCAAAGGCGATACTGTAACGGGCGAAGCCGCCATTCTGTTTATGGAGGAAACCTCGGGACGGAAATTCAGTGAAAGTAAGCTGAATGAAATCCGTGTCGATATGGCTAAAGGGTATCTTGATGCATTAACAGTTCAAATGAGCAAAACGGGTCAAACCGATACCGATGTTAAATTTGAAAAAATCCGCGATTTCCATGAGAAAGCGTTCATTAAGCACAAATTGAGCTTGAAGAACTGGACACTTGAAGAGCCTATGCGCCTGCTGGGTAAATATGGACACGGTAAAGCGACGCAGGAAAGAATATGGCGGGATCTTGCCAAGACTCAGGGAGACGGACCGGATGCGATAGCGGCAAGCGTCATGCTATACCTGACCGTTGCTGATTTTGCCAACGGTGCGATTGATGTCGATAAAAACGGCAAGTACTCCCCCAGACCGCAGGCAGTTACGCCTTATTCCCTGCCGATTTACGGATATGAGCACAGTGTCCGTCGCGTTGACGCAGATGACCAAAAGCAAGCATTGGGCTGGCTGAAACATGCGGCACAATGGCGTTCGCTTTCCAAAACGTTTGCAGATGCCCAAGATATTACAGATCAAAAAATCGGTTTGGCAGCGGGAAGCCCTACATTTCAAGGAATTCAGACAGAAGCAGACAATGCCGCAATGTCCGCTTCGACAAGCAGAGTCCAAACAGCGGAGGAAAGGCTTAAGCACCTGATTGACGGACTGAAGAATGATACGGACGGTTCGTTTGCCTTGCAGATGAGGGAAAAGAACAAAGACGTAATTGAAGCATTTAACAAGGAGCTAGAGGAAAGACTTGAAGTAGTCCGACAATCAGAGAAATCCTCTGAATTTCAACAGGATTTGGTGCAACAGGGACAACAGGAACGCTCTCGCGGAATCAGTTTGTCTTAGGAATATCGGATAGGTCGTCTGAGAAGTAGGCAAATATTTTTCAGACGACCTATCATCCCTACACCATTCCCATCAAACCAACACCCAAACCATGATTAAAACCGACAAAATCCGCAAACCGCAGCCTGCGGTGCTTTACATCATCGACTACCTTTGGAGCGGCTTTGCCGGTCTGAGCGTGGCGATGGTGGTGGTAGCGTTGTGGGCGTGGGGCAGTGCCGTGTTCGGCGAGTTTATGCTGCCTGCGCCGGTGGAGGTGTTTCAAAAGTCTTTGGATTTATTGAAACATTTTCAGGAAAACGAAATCGGGATTTCGCTGTGGCGGTCGGTGGTGGGGATTTCGGTTGCGCTGGCAGCGGGATTGGCGGCGGGGCTGGTGGCGGGCAGCTTTAAGACGGCGATGGCGTTGCTCAAGCCTGTGATTACGGTTTTGTTGGCGATGCCGCCGATTATTTGGGTGGTGATGGCGTTGTTTTGGTTCGGATTCGGCAATCCGAGCGTGTTGTTTACCATCATTGTGTTGGTTGCGCCGCTGACGTTTGCGAGTGCGGCGGTCGGAATGGCGAGCGTGAACAGGCAGCATGAGGAATTGTTTGACGCTTATAAATTAGGCCGTCTGAAAAAAATCCGTTATCTGTATATCCCGCATCTGACGGGCTATGTAATTTCCAGCATTGGCGTGGCGGTGGCGATGGGGGTGAAGGTGGTGATTATGGCGGAACTCTTGGGCGCGAGCGAAGGCGTGGGTGCGCGGATTGCGGACGCGAGGGCGATGCTGGAGACTTCGACGGTGATGGCTTATGTGGTGTTGGTTATCGTGTTTGTGTCGCTGTTTGAATACTTGATTACCAAGCCTTTGGAAATTTTGTTTATGCCGTGGAGGAGATGATGCTCAGCCTTGAAAACGTGCGTTTTGAAATTCTCCGCGACCCCATCGTGCGCGATTTCAGTTTGAACCTGCAACATGGTGAAGTGAAAGCCTTGTTCGGGCCGAGCGGCTGCGGCAAGACGACGGTTTTGCGGCTGATTGCGGGCTTGGAAACGCCAAAATCGGGCACGATACGCAATACTTTCCGCAAAACGGGTTTTCTGTTTCAGGAAAACCGCCTGCCGGGAAACTTGACCGCGATGCAGAATATCGCTATTTTTATGGACAAACCCGATGAAGGCGAAATCATCGCGCTGGCGGCGAAAGTCGGGCTGACTGCGGGCGATTTGAACAAATATCCGACCGAATTGTCCGGCGGCATGGCGAAACGGGTGGCGTTTCTGCGCCTGCTGCTGTGCGGCTGCGACCTTGCCTTGCTGGACGAGCCGTTCGTCGGTTTGGACCGCGATTTGCGTGATATTTTGGTCGCCATGCTGGTGGAAAAAATCGAGCGGCAGGGCATGGCGTGTATGCTGGTAACGCACGACCGCTTCGAAGCCGCACGCCTGAGCCATGAAATCATGCTGCTCTCCACTAAGGGCATGAACGTGCAAAACGTGATAACCCTGCCCACGCCGCTGTCCAAACGCGATTCGGCTTTTGAAGAGGCAGTGGTGGCAAGGGAGTTTCAGGGGATTCATTA
>NZ_KV810245.1:0-15676 GCF_001812735.1 Neisseria sp. HMSC069H12 | reverse complement strand
GTGCGGGTGTGGTTTCTTCTGTAATCGCTTAAGTTTAGAGGCCAATAGCTCAATTGGTAGAGTATCGGTCTCCAAAACCGAGGGTTGGGGGTTCGAGACCCTCTTGGCCTGCCAAATAAAAAATTAACCGGCCTTGTGCCGGTTAATTTTTTTGTACTTAAGTTTTAAGATTATTTGAAATTAATTAATGGATCAATGCCACTGTCTAAAATGAAGGCGGGTGGGGTATTGATAAGTGAGTAAAGATGACAGAACATCCGTCTGGACGCAAAGAAGACCATCAGAAAAAGGAAGTTGTGGTAAGTAATAAGCCAGCTCCTGAAAAGAAAGAAGGTCTGTTTGCATATTTTAAGAGCTCTTGGACTGAGTTTAAGAAGGTAGTTTGGCCGAGTCACGATGAAGCGGTCAAAATGACTGTATTCGTGATTATCTTCGTTGCAGTTTTAGCAGCCTTCATTTATGCGGCAGATACAATTATTTCATGGTTGTTTTTTGATGTTTTATTAAATAGGAAAGGGTAAAGATGTCAAAGCGTTGGTATGTGGTACAGGCCTATTCCGGTTTCGAGAAAAATGTTCAAAAAACATTGAAAGAGCGCATTGCTCGAGAAAACATGGAAGAATATTTTGGTCAGATTCTTGTTCCTGTAGAGGAGGTGGTAGATATCAAGAATGGCCGAAAAACCATCAGTGAGCGTAAATTCTATCCAGGCTATGTGTTGGTTGAAATGGAAATGACTGATGATTCATGGCACTTGGTTAAGAGTACCCCTCGAGTAAATGGTTTTGTAGGTGGTAGCGGAAATCGTCCAATCCCAATTTCTCAAAAAGATGCAGATGCTATTTTGCAACAAGCCAAAACAGGTGTTGAGAAGCCAAAACCAAAAGTTGAATTCGAGGTTGGTCAGCAGGTTCGTGTGAATGAAGGTCCATTTGCTGATTTCAATGGAATTGTTGATGAAGTTAACTACGAGCGTAATAGATTGCGTGTTTCTGTTCAGATTTTTGGTCGTGAAACACCGGTTGAATTAGAGTTCGGTCAGGTTGAAAAGATTTAAGTGGTTTAATTCGCTTGAAAATTTTTTTTTAAGCGGATATAATCGCAAATTCTGTTTGGGAAGCGGAATGGTTCCGCGTTATACCCGTTTTTAGGAGTCCTTAAGTGGCAAAGAAAATTATCGGCTACATCAAACTGCAAATTCCTGCAGGTAAAGCCAATCCATCTCCCCCAGTTGGTCCTGCTTTGGGTCAACGTGGTTTGAATATCATGGAATTCTGTAAAGCATTTAATGCTGCAACCCAAGGTATGGAACCTGGGTTGCCAATTCCAGTCGTGATCACTGCATTTGCAGATAAATCATTCACTTTTGTGATGAAAACTCCACCAGCTTCTATCTTGTTGAAAAAAGCTGCTGGTCTGCAAAAAGGTAGTTCTAACCCTCTGACTAACAAAGTGGGTAAATTGACCCGCGCTCAGTTGGAAGAAATTGCTAAAACTAAAGAGCCTGATTTGACTGCTGCCGATTTGGATGCTGCTGTCCGTACTATCGCCGGCTCTGCTCGCTCAATGGGCTTGGATGTGGAGGGTGTTGTATAATGGCTAAAGTATCTAAACGCTTGAAAGCTCTGCGCTCTTCTGTTGAAGCTAACAAATTGTACGCAATCGATGAAGCAATTGCTTTGGTTAAAAAAGCTGCTACTGCTAAATTTGATGAGTCTGTTGACGTATCTTTCAATCTGGGCGTTGATCCTCGTAAATCTGACCAAGTTATTCGTGGTTCAGTCGTTCTGCCTAAAGGTACCGGTAAAACAACTCGCGTAGCTGTGTTTACTCAAGGTGCAAATGCAGATGCTGCTAAAGAAGCTGGTGCAGATATTGTCGGTTTTGAAGATCTGGCCGCTGAAATCAAAGCTGGTAACCTGAACTTTGACGTTGTTATTGCTTCTCCTGATGCAATGCGTATCGTTGGTCAATTGGGTACCATCTTGGGTCCTCGTGGTCTGATGCCAAACCCTAAAGTAGGTACTGTTACTCCTAACGTTGCTGAAGCAGTTAAAAATGCAAAAGCAGGTCAAGTACAATACCGTACAGATAAAGCCGGTATCGTTCATGCAACTATCGGTCGTGCTTCTTTCGCTGAAGCTGACTTGAAAGAAAACTTCAATGCGTTGCTGGATGCTATCGTTAAAGCTAAACCTGCTGCTGCTAAAGGTCAGTACCTGAAAAAAGTTGCTGTATCCAGCACTATGGGTTTGGGTGTTCGCGTTGATACTGCAAGCGTGAACAACTAAGAAATTTTCAGGTGATCCGGTTTTCTGGATTGCCTGAATTTGGGCTACTTAAAATTAAGTAGATGTCCAAGACCGTAGGGATCGTAAGATTTAATCGTAACTGCCCTACGCAGACGGTAGTCCTGAAACACATTACAAGATTGCTTGTAAGATGTCTTTTTAGGTTACCGCGCTGGTGGGATATCATTTCGGTATCCTGTTTATAAACAGTGGGAGGTAGACCTTGAGTCTCAATATTGAAACCAAGAAAGTGGCCGTAGAGGAAATTAGCGCAGCAATTGCTAACGCTCAAACTCTCGTAGTCGCTGAATATCGCGGTATCAGTGTTTCCAGCATGACTGAGCTTCGTGCGAATGCACGTAAAGAAGGCGTTTACTTGCGCGTTCTGAAAAATACTCTGGCTCGTCGCGCAGTAGAGGGTACTTCATTCGCAGGTTTAGCCGATCAAATGGTTGGTCCATTGGTTTACGCTGCTTCTGAAGATGCTGTTGCTGCTGCTAAAGTGCTGCACCAATTCGCGAAAAAAGATGACAAAATTATCGTTAAAGCCGGTTCTTACAATGGCGAAGTGATGAATCCTGCTCAGGTTGCTGAGTTGGCTTCTATTCCAAGCCGCGAAGAGCTGTTGTCCAAACTGTTGTTCGTTATGCAAGCTCCTGTATCAGGCTTTGCACGTGGTTTGGCTGCTTTGGCAGAGAAAAAAGCTGGCGAAGAAGCCGCTTAATCGATTTTGTTTCATTTAATTAATTATTTTTTAATACAATATTTGGAGTATAAATAGCATGGCTATTACTAAAGAAGACATTTTGGAAGCCGTTGGTTCTTTGACCGTAATGGAATTGAACGACCTGGTTAAAGCTTTTGAAGAAAAATTTGGCGTTTCTGCTGCCGCAGTTGCAGTTGCAGGTCCTGCAGGTGCTGGTGCAGCTGCCGCTGAAGAAAAAACTGAATTTGACGTAGTATTGGCTTCTGCCGGTGATCAAAAAGTTGGCGTGATTAAAGTTGTCCGCGCTATCACTGGCCTGGGTCTGAAAGAAGCTAAAGACATCGTTGACGGTGCACCTAAAACTCTGAAAGAAGGTGTTTCTAAAGCTGAAGCTGAAGACATCCAAAAACAACTGGAAGAAGCCGGCGCTAAAGTCGAAATCAAATAATTTGATGCTTCCCATGAAGGCTGGCAGTTTTCTGCCAGCCTTATTTTGCTTCTTAAAATAAGCATCAGGCATTGTTTACATTTATTTGCATAGTCTTTATAAAATCATTGCAAATAAATGTAAATATCAGGTTGGTGCATGCCGTTGTTTCAGACGGCCTATTATTTAAAATTGCTTTTCGGAGTGTATATGAGCTATTCGTTTACCGAGAAAAAACGTATCCGTAAGAGTTTTGCAAAGCGAGAGAATGTCTTAGATGTTCCTTTCCTGCTGGCAACCCAAATTGATTCTTATGCGAAATTTTTGCAGCTGGAAAATGCTTTTGACCAACGCACTGATGATGGTCTGCAAGCAGCATTTAATTCTATTTTCCCGATTGTGAGCCATAACGGTTATGCGCGATTGGAGTTTGTACATTACACATTGGGCGAGCCTTTGTTCGATATTCCTGAATGTCAATTGCGCGGTATTACTTACGCGGCTCCATTGCGTGCTCGTATCCGTTTGGTGATTTTGGATAAAGAAGCATCTAAGCCGACTGTAAAAGAAGTTCGTGAAAACGAAGTGTATATGGGTGAAATCCCATTGATGACGCCAAGCGGCTCTTTTGTCATCAATGGTACTGAGCGTGTGATTGTTTCCCAGTTGCACCGTTCTCCAGGCGTGTTCTTTGAGCATGACCGTGGTAAAACACATTCTTCCGGTAAGCTGTTGTTCTCTGCTCGTATTATTCCTTACCGTGGTTCATGGTTGGATTTCGAATTTGATCCAAAAGATTTGCTGTATTTCCGTATCGACCGTCGCCGTAAAATGCCGGTTACGATTTTGTTGAAAGCTTTGGGCTACAACAATGAACAAATCTTGGATATTTTCTACGACAAAGAAACTTTCTATTTGTCTTCAAACGGTGTTCAAACTGATCTGGTTGCAGGCCGTCTGAAAGGTGAAACTGCCAAAGTTGATATCTTGGATAAAGAAGGCAATGTGCTGGTCGCCAAAGGTAAACGCATTACTGCGAAAAATATCCGTGATATTACCAATGCAGGCTTGACTCGTTTGGATGTAGAGCCAGAAAGCCTGATAGGCAAAGCATTGGCTGCTGACCTGATTGATCCGGAAACCGGCGAAGTATTGGCTTCTGCTAATGATGAAATTACAGAAGAACTGTTGGCCAAGCTTGATATACATGGCGTAAAAGAAATTACGACACTTTATATCAATGAGTTGGATCAAGGCGGCTACATCTCCAGCACTCTGCGTACAGACGAAACTGCTGATCAGCAGGCTGCACGCGTAGCGATTTACCGCATGATGCGTCCTGGCGAACCGCCTACCGAAGAAGCTGTTGAGCAGCTCTTCAACCGCTTGTTCTTCAGTGAAGACAGCTATGATTTGTCTCGCGTAGGCCGTATGAAATTTAATACGCGCACATACGAGCAAAAATTGTCTGAAGCACAACAAAACACTTGGTATGGCCGTTTGCTGAACGAAACTTTGGCTGGCGCAGCTGAAAAAGGTGGTTACGTTCTGAGCGTTGAAGACATTGTTGCTTCTATTGCGACATTGGTTGAACTGCGTAACGGTCATGGCGAAGTAGACGATATCGACCACTTGGGTAATCGTCGTGTCCGTTCTGTGGGTGAGTTGACTGAAAACCAATTCCGTAGCGGTTTGGCTCGTGTAGAACGTGCAGTTAAAGAGCGTTTGAACCAAGCAGAATCTGAGAACTTGATGCCGCATGACTTGATTAATGCAAAACCTGTTTCTGCCGCGATTAAAGAATTCTTCGGCTCTAGCCAATTGAGCCAATTTATGGATCAGACTAACCCATTGTCTGAAGTAACCCATAAACGCCGTGTATCTGCATTGGGCCCTGGCGGTTTGACTCGCGAACGTGCAGGCTTTGAGGTGCGAGACGTACATCCGACTCACTATGGCCGTGTATGTCCTATTGAAACACCTGAGGGTCCAAACATTGGTTTGATCAACTCACTGTCCGTTTATGCGCGTACCAATGATTATGGCTTCTTGGAAACCCCTTACCGCCGTGTTGTCGATGGTAAAGTAACTGAAGAAATCGATTACTTGTCTGCTATCGAAGAAGGCCGTTATGTGATTGCACAGGCGAATGCCGATTTGGACAAAGACGGTAATCTGATTGGCGACTTGGTTACTTGTCGTGAAAAAGGCGAAACCATTATGGCAACGCCTGACCGCGTTCAATATATGGACGTGGCAACCGGTCAAGTGGTATCCGTTGCAGCATCTCTGATTCCATTTTTGGAACATGATGACGCGAACCGTGCATTGATGGGTGCCAACATGCAACGTCAGGCCGTACCGTGCCTGCGTCCTGAGAAACCGATGGTTGGTACCGGTATCGAGCGCTCTGTTGCCGTTGACTCTGCAACTGCAATCGTTGCCCGCCGTGGTGGTGTGGTTGAGTATGTAGACGCCAACCGCGTTGTGGTTCGTGTTCATGATGATGAAGCGACTGCCGGTGAAGTGGGTGTCGATATTTACAACTTGGTTAAATTCACCCGTTCCAACCAATCTACCAACATCAACCAACGTCCGGCTGTAAAAGCAGGCGATGTGTTGCAACGTGGTGACTTGGTAGCCGACGGTGCATCTACCGACTTGGGCGAGTTAGCTTTGGGTCAAAACATGACCATCGCCTTCATGCCATGGAACGGTTACAACTATGAAGACTCGATTCTGATTTCAGAAAAAGTGGCTGCGGACGATCGTTACACTTCGATTCACATTGAAGAATTGAACGTTGTTGCACGTGACACTAAACTGGGTGCGGAAGATATTACCCGCGATATTCCGAACTTGTCCGAACGTATGCAAAACCGTTTGGATGAATCCGGTATCGTATATATCGGTGCAGAAGTAGAAGCCGGTGATGTCTTGGTAGGTAAAGTAACACCTAAAGGCGAAACCCAACTGACTCCTGAAGAAAAACTGCTGCGTGCCATTTTCGGTGAAAAAGCATCTGACGTAAAAGATACTTCATTGCGTATGCCTACCGGCATGAGCGGTACCGTTATCGACGTTCAAGTCTTCACTCGTGAAGGTATCCAACGCGACAAACGTGCTCAATCCATTATTGATTCTGAATTGAAACGTTACCGTCAAGATTTGGGCGATCAATTGCGTATTTTCGATAATGACGCATTCGACCGTATCGAGCGTATGATTGTTGGTCAAAAAGCCAATGGTGGTCCGATGAAGCTGGCTAAAGGCAGCGAAATCACTACCGAATATTTGGTAAGCCTGTCCAGCAAACATGATTGGTTTGACATCCGTCTGGCTGATGAAGATTTGGCCAAACAGTTGGAACTGATTAAATTGAGCCTGCAACAAAAACGCGAAGAAGCGGATGAGTTGTATGAGATCAAAAAGAAAAAACTGACCCAAGGCGACGAGCTGCAACCGGGCGTACAAAAAATGGTAAAAGTATTTATCGCCATCAAACGCCGTCTGCAAGCCGGTGACAAAATGGCGGGTCGCCACGGTAACAAAGGTGTGGTATCACGCATTCTGCCGGTGGAAGACATGCCTTATATGGCTGACGGCCGTCCGGTAGACATCGTACTGAACCCATTGGGCGTACCTTCCCGTATGAACATCGGTCAGATTTTGGAAGTTCACTTGGGTTGGGCGGCAAAAGGTATCGGCGAACGCATCGACCGCATGCTGAAAGAGCAACGCAAAGCCAGCGAGCTGCGTGAATTCTTGAACAAGCTCTACAACGGTAGCGGCAAGAAAGAAGATTTGGACAGCCTGACAGATGAAGAAATCATCGAGTTGGCTTCCAACCTGCGTAAAGGTGCATCTTTCGCTTCTCCTGTATTCGACGGTGCGAAAGAGTCTGAAATCCGCGAAATGTTGAACTTGGCTTACCCAAGCGAAGATCCTGAGGTTGAGAAACTGGGCTTCAATGACAGTAAAACTCAAATCACGCTGTATGACGGCCGTTCAGGTGAAGCATTTGACCGCAAGGTTACAGTCGGTGTGATGCACTATCTGAAACTGCACCACTTGGTTGACGAAAAAATGCACGCCCGTTCTACCGGTCCATACAGTCTGGTTACCCAGCAGCCTCTGGGCGGTAAAGCTCAGTTCGGTGGCCAACGTTTCGGTGAGATGGAGGTTTGGGCATTGGAAGCATACGGCGCGGCATACACGCTACAAGAGATGCTGACTGTGAAGTCTGACGACGTGAACGGCCGTACCAAAATGTACGAAAACATCGTCAAAGGCGAACACAAAATCGATGCCGGTATGCCTGAATCCTTCAACGTATTGGTTAAAGAGATTCGCTCACTGGGCTTGGATATCGATTTGGAACGCTACTAAACAGAAGTTTTCAGACGGCCATTCAAGGTCGTCTGAAAAAACGGTTTCAGAATAAGAATGAAGCAATCGGCATTTAGGCCGTCTGAAATCGAAAGTACCGTTTCCCAATATCGAAAATCCGCCATGCGGTAAAAATACTTCCTTCAAGGAGCAAAAATGAATTTGTTGAACTTATTTAATCCGTTGCAAACTGCCGGCATGGAAGAAGAGTTTGATGCCATCAAAATCGGTATTGCCTCTCCCGAAACCATCCGCTCATGGTCTTATGGCGAAGTTAAAAAACCTGAAACCATCAACTACCGTACGTTCAAACCTGAGCGCGACGGTTTGTTCTGCGCCAAAATCTTTGGCCCGGTCAAAGACTATGAATGTTTGTGCGGTAAATACAAACGCTTGAAATTTAAAGGCGTAACCTGTGAAAAATGTGGCGTAGAAGTGACCTTGTCTAAAGTACGCCGCGAACGCATGGGCCACATTGAATTGGCTGCACCTGTTGCCCACATTTGGTTCTTGAAATCCCTGCCTTCCCGCTTGGGTATGGTATTGGACATGACTTTGCGCGATATCGAACGCGTATTGTACTTTGAAGCATTTGTGGTAACCGATCCCGGCATGACTCCGTTGCAACGTCGTCAATTGCTGACTGAAGACGATTACTACAACAAACTGGACGAATACGGCGACGACTTCGATGCCAAAATGGGTGCAGAAGGTATCCGCGAATTGCTGCGTACCTTGGATATTACCGGCGAAATCGAAATCCTGCGTCAAGAGCTGGAATCTACCGGTTCTGACACCAAAATCAAAAAAATTGCTAAACGTTTGAAAGTATTGGAAGCCTTCCATCGTTCCGGTATGAAGCTGGAATGGATGATTATGGATGTGCTGCCGGTATTGCCACCTGATTTGCGTCCGTTGGTTCCATTGGATGGCGGTCGTTTTGCCACTTCCGATTTGAACGACTTGTACCGTCGCGTTATCAACCGTAACAACCGTCTGAAACGTCTGTTGGAACTGCATGCGCCTGACATCATCGTTCGTAACGAAAAACGTATGTTGCAAGAAGCAGTTGACTCTCTGTTGGATAACGGCCGTCGCGGTAAAGCGATGACCGGCGCTAACAAACGTCCGCTGAAATCATTGGCTGACATGATTAAAGGTAAAGGCGGCCGCTTCCGTCAAAACCTTCTGGGTAAACGTGTGGACTACTCCGGTCGTTCCGTGATTACCGTAGGCCCATACCTGCGTCTGCACCAATGTGGTCTGCCGAAAAAAATGGCTTTGGAACTGTTCAAACCATTCATCTTCCACAAATTGGAAAAACAAGGTTTGGCTTCTACCGTTAAAGCTGCGAAAAAATTGGTTGAACAAGAAGTACCTGAAGTATGGGATATCTTGGAAGAAGTCATCCGCGAACATCCGATTATGCTGAACCGTGCGCCAACTCTGCACCGTTTGGGTATTCAAGCGTTCGAACCTATCCTGATCGAAGGTAAAGCGATTCAGTTGCACCCATTGGTGTGTGCTGCATTTAACGCCGACTTTGACGGTGACCAAATGGCTGTACACGTTCCATTGAGCTTGGAAGCACAAATGGAAGCACGCACGCTGATGCTGGCTTCAAACAACGTATTGTCTCCAGCCAACGGCGAACCAATCATCGTACCTTCTCAGGATATTGTATTGGGTCTGTACTATATGACCCGCGACCGCATCAATGCCAAAGGCGAAGGCAGCCTGTTTGCCGATGTGAAAGAAGTGCATCGTGCATACCATACCAAACAGGTTGAGCTGGGTACGAAAATTACCGTACGTCTGCGTGAATGGGTGAAAAACGAAGCAGGTGAGTTTGAGCCTGTCGTTAACCGTTACGAAACAACCGTCGGCCGTGCATTGTTGAGCGAAATCTTGCCTAAAGGCCTGCCATTCGAGTACATCAACAAAGCACTGAAGAAAAAAGAAATTTCTAAACTGATTAACGCATCATTCCGTCTGTGCGGTCTGCGTGAAACAGTTATTTTCGCCGACCACCTGATGTATACCGGTTTCGGTTTTGCGGCAAAAGGCGGTATTTCCATTGCGGTTGACGATATGGAAATTCCGAAAGAAAAAGCAGCCTTGCTGGCTGAGGCTAATGCCGAAGTTAAAGAAATTGAAGACCAATACCGTCAAGGTTTGGTAACCAACGGCGAACGTTACAACAAAGTGGTCGATATCTGGGGTCGTGCCGGCGATAAGATTGCTAAAGCGATGATGGACAACCTGTCCAAACAAAAAGTTATCGACCGTGACGGCAACGAAGTTGATCAAGAGTCCTTCAACTCTATTTACATGATGGCTGACTCTGGTGCCCGTGGTTCTGCGGCTCAGATTAAACAGTTGTCCGGTATGCGTGGTTTGATGGCGAAACCTGACGGCTCCATTATTGAAACGCCTATTACCTCTAACTTCCGTGAAGGTCTGACTGTATTGCAATACTTTATTGCGACCCACGGTGCGCGTAAGGGTTTGGCGGATACTGCGTTGAAAACTGCAAACTCTGGTTACTTGACCCGTCGTTTGGTAGACGTAACTCAAGACTTGGTCGTTGTTGAAGACGATTGTGGTACTTCAGACGGCTTTGTGATGAAGGCAGTGGTACAAGGCGGTGATGTGATTGAAGCCTTGCGCGATCGTATTTTGGGCCGCGTTACTGCTTCTGATGTTGTCGATCCTTCGACTGGCGAGACTTTGGTCGAAGCCGGTACGTTGTTGACCGAGAAACTGGTAGATATGATCGACCAATCCGGTGTCGATGAAGTCAAAGTCCGTACGCCGATTACTTGTAAAACCCGTCATGGCCTGTGTGCACACTGTTATGGTCGTGACTTGGCACGCGGTAAACTGGTTAACGCCGGTGAGGCAGTTGGTGTGATTGCTGCACAATCCATTGGTGAACCAGGTACTCAGCTGACCATGCGTACGTTCCACATCGGTGGTGCGGCATCTCGTGCGGCGGCAGCCAGCCAAGTAGAAGCCAAATCCAACGGTACAGCACGTTTCAGTAGCCAAATGCGTTACGTTGCCAACAACAAAGGCGAGTTGGTTGTCATCGGCCGTTCTTGTGAAGTAGTGATTCACGACGATATCGGTCGCGAACGTGAACGTCACAAAGTACCTTACGGTGCAATCCTGCTGGTACAAGACGGCGAAGCCATTAAAGCCGGTCAAACCTTGGCAACTTGGGATCCGCATACCCGTCCGATGATTACCGAACACGCAGGTATGGTGAAATTCGAGAACGTGGAAGAGGGTGTTACCGTTGCGAAACAAACTGACGATGTAACCGGTTTGTCTACTTTGGTAGTGATTGACGGTAAACGTCGTTCCTCTGGTGCTTCTAAACTGTTGCGTCCGACTGTCAAACTGTTGGATGAAAACGGTCTGGAAATTTGCATCCCAGGTACGACTACCCCAGTTTCTATGGCATTCCCGGTCGGTGCGGTGATTACTATCCGTGAAGGTCAGGAAGTCGGTAAGGGTGATGTATTGGCGCGTATTCCACAAGCGTCTTCTAAAACCCGCGATATTACCGGTGGTCTGCCACGCGTAGCCGAATTGTTTGAAGCACGCGTGCCGAAAGATGCAGGTATGTTGGCAGAAATTACCGGTACCGTTTCCTTCGGTAAAGAAACCAAAGGTAAACAGCGCCTGATTATTACCGACGTAGACGGTGTAGCATACGAAACCCTGATTTCTAAAGAGAAACAGATTCTGGTACACGACGGTCAAGTGGTAAACCGCGGTGAAACCATCGTAGACGGTGCTGTAGATCCACACGACATTCTGCGTCTGCAAGGTATCGAAGCATTGGCCCGCTACATTGTCCAAGAGGTACAAGAGGTTTACCGCCTGCAAGGTGTGAAGATTTCCGATAAACACATCGAAGTCATCATCCGTCAAATGCTGCGTCGAGTGAACATTGTTGATTCCGGTGATACAGAGTTCATTACCGGCGAACAAGTTGAGCGTGGCGATGTGATGCTTGCCAATGAAAAAGCCATGGCTGAAGACAAAGAGCCGGCACGTTACGAAAACGTGTTGCTGGGTATTACCAAAGCTTCCTTGTCTACAGACAGCTTTATTTCTGCGGCATCGTTCCAAGAAACAACCCGCGTCTTGACAGAGGCCGCTATTATGGGCAAACAAGACGAGCTGCGCGGTTTGAAAGAGAACGTGATTGTTGGTCGTTTGATTCCTGCTGGTACAGGTTTGACCTACCACCGTAGCCGCCATCAACAATGGCAGCAAGCTGATCAAGAAACTTCTGAAACCGAAGCTTCAGACGAATAATCCCTTGGGATTATTGTGAAAATAAAACCGCAAGCCAGTCTTGCGGTTTTATTTTTTAGAGGATTTAAAAGAGAGTGGAGTTTAAGGCTGTCTGAATAAATAAGGAAAGCAATGGAGAAAATAAGTAGAGAGCAAATTACGGACTTATTTAAAATGACAAAGGCCGTCTGAATCTTTCAGACGGCCTTTGTTTCCAAAATTTAGACATAAATTGGAAAACACCAAACTTTATCAGTCATTTGCTTGACTAAACCCTTGCAGTAAAAATATAATTCCAATCTTGTCGACATGGTGTCGGCAAGTATTTAACTCAACAGGACGAGAAAATATGCCAACTATTAACCAATTGGTACGCAAAGGCCGTCAAAAGCCTGTGTACGTAAACAAAGTGCCTGCACTGGAAGCTTGCCCGCAAAAACGTGGCGTGTGCACCCGTGTATACACAACTACCCCTAAAAAACCTAACTCTGCATTGCGTAAAGTATGTAAAGTTCGCCTGACCAACGGTTTTGAAGTCATTTCATATATCGGCGGTGAAGGCCACAACCTGCAAGAGCACAGCGTCGTATTGATCCGCGGCGGTCGTGTAAAAGACTTGCCAGGTGTACGTTACCACACTGTACGCGGTTCCTTGGATACTGCAGGTGTTAAAGACCGTAAACAAGCCCGTTCTAAATACGGTGCTAAGCGTCCTAAATAATTATCGGGACTCAAATAGGCACGTCGGCCGCCTAAGCTGAACAACGGCCGAGTAAGTGAATACTCAATTGGGTATTCATGGGAATTGACCCAACTGAATAGATTAAAGGAAATTAAAATGCCAAGACGTAGAGAAGTCCCTAAGCGCGACGTACTGCCAGATCCTAAGTTCGGCAGCGTTGAGCTGACTAAATTCATGAACGTATTGATGATTGACGGTAAAAAATCTGTTGCAGAACGTATCGTTTACGGTGCACTGGAACAAATTGAGAAAAAAACCGGCAAAGTAGCAATCGAAGTATTTAACGAAGCCATTGCAAATGCCAAACCTATCGTGGAAGTGAAAAGCCGCCGTGTAGGTGGTGCAAACTACCAAGTTCCTGTTGAAGTTCGTCCTTCACGTCGTCTGGCTTTGGCAATGCGCTGGGTTCGCGATGCGGCCCGTAAACGTGGTGAGAAATCTATGGACCTGCGTTTGGCAGGCGAATTGATTGATGCGGCTGAAGGTCGTGGCGGTGCGTTGAAAAAACGTGAAGAAGTACACCGTATGGCTGAAGCTAACAAAGCATTCTCTCACTTCCGTTTCTAATATCGAAAGGCTAATAAAATGGCTCGTAAGACCCCTATCAGCCTGTATCGCAATATTGGTATTTCTGCCCATATTGACGCGGGTAAAACAACCACAACAGAACGTATTCTGTTCTATACAGGTTTGACTCACAAGTTGGGTGAGGTGCATGACGGCGCAGCAACTACCGACTACATGGAACAAGAGCAAGAGCGTGGTATTACCATTACTTCTGCTGCTGTGACTTCTTATTGGTCCGGTATGGCGAAACAGTTCCCTGAACACCGTTTCAACATCATTGATACCCCAGGACACGTTGACTTTACCGTAGAGGTAGAGCGTTCTATGCGTGTATTGGACGGTGCAGTAATGGTTTACTGTGCAGTAGGTGGTGTTCAACCTCAATCCGAAACCGTATGGCGTCAAGCTAACAAATACCAAGTTCCTCGCTTGGCATTTGTAAACAAAATGGACCGTCAAGGTGCCAACTTCTTCCGCGTTGTCGAGCAAATGAAAACCCGTTTGCGCGCAAACCCTGTACCTATCGTAATCCCAGTTGGTGCAGAAGATAGCTTCAGTGGTGTTGTTGACCTGCTGAAAATGAAATCTATCATCTGGAACGAAGCTGATAAAGGTACAACCTTTACCTATGGCGATATTCCTGCTGAGTTGGTTGAAACTGCTGAAGAATGGCGTCAAAACATGATTGAAGCCGCAGCAGAAGCCAGCGAAGAATTGATGGATAAATACTTGGGTGGTGAAGAGCTGACCGAAGAAGAAATCGTAGGTGCATTGCGTCAACGTACTTTGGCAGGTGAAATCCAACCAATGTTGTGCGGTTCTGCATTTAAAAACAAAGGTGTTCAACGTATGTTGGACGCAGTAGTAGAATTGTTGCCTGCTCCTACCGACATTCCTCCTGTTCAAGGTGTTAACCCTAACACTGAAGAAGCAGACAGCCGCCAAGCCAGCGACGAAGAGAAATTCTCTGCATTGGCGTTCAAAATGTTGAACGACAAATACGTTGGTCAGCTGACTTTCATCCGCGTTTACTCTGGTGTCGTGAAATCCGGTGATACCGTATTGAACTCTGTAAAAGGTACTCGTGAACGTATCGGTCGTTTGGTGCAAATGACTGCTGCGGACCGTACTGAAATTGAAGAAGTACGCGCTGGCGACATCGCCGCTGCTATCGGTCTGAAAGACGTTACTACCGGTGAAACCTTGTGTGCAGAAAGCGCGCCGATTATCTTGGAACGCATGGAGTTCCCTGAGCCGGTAATCCATATTGCCGTTGAGCCGAAAACCAAAGCTGACCAAGAGAAAATGGGTATTGCCCTGAATCGTCTGGCTAAAGAAGACCCTTCTTTCCGTGTTCGTACAGACGAAGAATCCGGTCAAACCATTATTTCCGGTATGGGTGAATTGCACTTGGAAATTATTGTTGACCGTATGAAACGCGAATTCGGTGTGGAAGCTAACATTGGTGCGCCTCAAGTTGCATACCGTGAAACTATCCGCAAAGAAGTTGAAGCTGAATACAAACACGCTAAACAATCCGGTGGTAAAGGTCAATACGGTCACGTTGTGATCAAAATGGAACCTATGGAGCCGGGTGGTGCAGGTTACGAATTTATCGACGAAATTAAAGGTGGTGTGATTCCTCGCGAATTCATTCCTTCTGTCGATAAAGGTATCCGTGACACCCTGCCTAACGGTATCGTTGCAGGCTACCCAGTAGTTGACGTACGCGTACGTTTGATCTTCGGTTCTTCGCATGATGTCGACTCTTCACAACTGGCCTTCGAATTGGCAGCTTCTCAAGCCTTTAAAGAAGGTATGCGTAAAGCCAATCCAGCTCTGTTGGAGCCAATCATGGCAGTTGAGGTGGAAACACCTGAAGAATACATGGGTGACGTAATGGGCGACTTGAACCGTCGTCGTGGCGTTGTATTGGGTATGGATGATGACGGAATCGGCGGTAAGAAAGTTCGCGCCGAAGTACCTCTGGCAGAAATGTTCGGTTACTCAACCGACCTGCGTTCTGCAACCCAAGGCCGCGCTACTTACTCCATGGAGTTCAAAAAATACGCTGAAGCTCCTGCTCACGTAGCTGTTGCTGTAACTGAAGCCCGTAAAGGCTAATCAGGCAAATAGGTCGTCTGAAAGGCTGAAATGATTTTTCAGACGACCCCTGTTCTTTAATCGATCTTTAATGTAAAGGAATTAGCTCATGGCTAAGGAAAAATTTGAACGTAGCAAAC